>CAMLRV010000252.1 GCA_946482495.1 uncultured Flavobacteriia bacterium | reverse complement strand
TGTCGCGAGATACAAAAGACATCAAGGTTTTAATGTGTTGCATCCACAAGGTTACGATTCATTCGGATTACCAGCTGAACAATATGCTATTCAAACTGGGCAACATCCTGAAAAAACAACTCGTGAAAATATTGCACGTTACCGTGAACAATTAGATAAAATTGGTTTTTCTTTCGATTGGAGTCGTGAAGTACGTACTTCAAATCCAGATTATTACAAACACACACAGTGGATTTTTATTCAATTGTTTGAATCGTATTATTGTAAAGATGCTGATAAAGCACTTCCAATTAGCGAATTAATTGAAGTATTTCAACAAGAAGGAAATAGCAGAATTAATGCAGTTTGCGATGATAATATTACACCATTTACTGCAGCAGAATGGAACACTTTTTCATCAGAAGAACAACAACAAATTTTATTACAATATAGATTAACGTATTTAGCGGAAACAGAAGTAAACTGGTGTCCAGCTTTAGGTACGGTTTTAGCGAATGACGAAATTGTAAACGGCGTTTCAGAACGTGGTGGACATCCAGTTATTCGTAAAAAAATGACACAATGGAGCATGCGAATTTCTGCTTACGCGGAAAGATTATTACAAGGTTTAGAAACAATCGATTGGAGTGAATCTATCAAAGAATCACAAAGAAATTGGATTGGAAAATCGGTTGGAGCGATGGTTTCTTTCAACGTAAATAATCATGATGCTAAAATTGATGTGTTTACGACGCGACCTGATACCATTTTCGGAGTGACTTTCATGACGTTAGCACCAGAGCACGAATTGGTTTCGCAAATTACCACTCCAGAACAAAAAGCTTCGGTAGAAGCGTATGTGGAAGCTACTGCAAAACGTAGTGAACGTGAAAGAATGGCAGATGTAAAAACGATTTCAGGAGTTTTTACGGGTGCTTATGCGGAACATCCATTTACCAAAGAAGCGATTCCAGTTTGGATTGGCGATTACGTATTAGCCGGTTACGGAACGGGTGCTGTTATGGCCGTTCCTTGTGGTGATGAGCGTGATTATGCTTTCGCGAATTTCTTCAAAGGAACTCACAGAATGCCAGCCATTAAAAATATTTTCAATCAAGATATTTCTGAAGCAGCTTTTGGAGAAAAAAGTGGTTTTGAATTAGTAAATTCTGATTTCTTAAACGGATTAGACTACAAATCGGGAACGAAAAAAATCATTGAGGAATTAGAAAAAATCGGAGCAGGAAATGCCAAAGTAAATTACCGTTTACGTGATGCTGTTTTCTCTCGCCAAAGATATTGGGGTGAACCTTTCCCTGTTTATTACGTGAATGGTTTACCACAAATGATTGACAAAAAACACTTGCCAATTGTTTTGCCAGAAGTTGAAAAATATTTACCAACCGAAGACGGTCAACCGCCATTAGGTAACGCGACAACTTGGGCTTGGGATACTGAAAATAACAAAGTAGTTAGCAATGATTCAATTGACAACACAAAAGTTTTCGCATTAGAATTAAACACCATGCCAGGTTGGGCAGGCTCTTCTTGGTATTGGATGCGTTATATGGATGCACACAATACAGAAGATTTTGCAAGTGAAAGCGCGTTGAAATATTGGGAAAATGTAGATTTATACATTGGTGGAAGCGAGCATGCAACGGGTCACTTATTATATTCTCGTTTTTGGAATAAATTCTTAAAAGATAGAGGTTTTGCTCCAACGGAAGAACCATTCAAAAAACTGATTAATCAGGGAATGATTTTAGGAATGAGTGCTTTTGTGTATAGAAGTGAAGATTCAAAAACGTTGTATTCAAAAGGATTAATTAAAGATAAAAATGTACATCCAATCCACGTTGATTTAGCTTGTATTAATGATATCACCAACGAATTAGATATTGAAAAATTCAAGGCTCATCCTTTATATTCAGATTATGCGAATGCCGAATTTGTATTAGAAGATGGAAAATACATCGTGGGTCGTGAAGTAGAAAAAATGTCTAAGTCGAAATACAATGTGGTCAATCCAGATGATATTTGTAACGAATATGGTGCGGATACTTTACGTTTATACGAAATGTTCTTGGGACCATTAGAGCAAGCGAAACCTTGGAATACAGCTGGAATTACTGGAGTTTCTGGCTTCTTAAAAAAATTATGGCGTTTGTATTTTGACGATAATGGTTCAGTAATTGTAAACGATGAACCAACAGCTGATATGTACAAAAGTTTACATAAAACCATTAAGAAAGTGACGGAAGATATTGAGAATTTTTCTTTCAATACGTCGGTTTCTCAATTTATGATTTGCGTAAACGAATTACAACAATTAAAATGTAATCATAAAGCAATCTTAGAACCATTAGCACTTTTAGTTTCGCCTTATGCACCACATATAGCAGAAGAATTATGGAATGGTTTAGGAAATTCTGGTTCCATTTCAACGGTAGCTTTTCCAAAATTTGAAGAAAAATATTTAGTCGAATCGGAGAAAGAATATCCAGTTTCTTTCAACGGAAAAATGCGTTTCACAATTAAGTTGCCATTAGATTTAACAGCGGCTCAAATTGAAGAAATTGTAATGGCCGACGACAGAACACAAGCACAATTACAGGGTAGAACACCAAATAAAGTGATTATCGTTCCTGGTAAGATTATTAATTTGGTTGGATAGATAAATTAGACAATGAGTCAATTGGTCAATGTGTCAATTCATATAATCCCAAATTCATTCTAAAGAATAAGTTTGGGATTTTTTCATGTAACAATTTTTTATTTTTTACGTATAATAAATGTCAACTTGTCATAACATGAATTTGGCTTGTAATTTGATGCTTATTTTATAACTTTAAATTTTTAAAATTAAAATTATGTTTGATTTACCTTATATGATAATAATTGGAGCAATTGCTCTATTTAGTTGGTTAGTAAGTGCGCGTTTAAAAAGTAAGTTTGAACATTATTCAAAACTGACTTTAAGAAACGGAATGTCGGGTGCGGAAATTGCAGAGAAAATGCTAGCCGATCATGGAATTAGAGATGTAAAAGTAATTTCTACACCAGGAAGATTAACAGATCATTATAATCCAGCGGATAAAACTGTAAACTTATCAGAAGCAGTTTACAACCAAAGAAATGCAGCAGCAGCAGCAGTTGCAGCTCACGAATGTGGTCACGCAGTGCAACATGCACAAGCGTATGAATGGTTAACAATGCGTTCTAAAATGGTTCCAGTAGTGAACATTTCGTC
>CAMLRV010000251.1 GCA_946482495.1 uncultured Flavobacteriia bacterium | reverse complement strand
GCTTGGCGCAGTAGCGGCTGCGTGGAACGATTATTTCTTGCTAAGATAAGATTTTACACGGACCCGAGCAAGAATTGCGAATAGGCGAAGCAAAATCGAACGTTGTTATTTATTGATTAGTAGCTATTGTCCTAAACCGCTGTCAGTGGTAGCTCTTCTGTCGTTCGTCATTGTACAAATTTCACAAATGTTTGTCCGTTAAATTTCCATGCTCCATTTTCGTGTGTTCCAAGCCAAAGGTCACCATTATTGTCTTTGTAAATACTGAATAATGTAATGTTTTTTGAATTATCTTGAACTACATAATGAGTAATTTTCTTTCCATCATATTTCCAAACTCCATCACGATAAGTTACAAACCACAAATCACAATTATTGTCTCTTACTGTTGATAGATACTCGTCCAAATTGCTTTCCATTTTCCCATCCAAACAACCTATACTTTTGTGTTTTGTGTAAAATTTATTGCTTTTTAGTGTGGTGCTGTCGTAAACACTATAACGATATTCGGTATTGAACCAAAAGTCACCATTTTTGTCTTCTATTATTGAACGCACTCCATTTGCTCCTTCGTTGCGAAATTCTGTCACATCTTCTTCTGTAATCCATTCAAACGATTTTCCATCATATCGGCAAACTCCTACCGGGTTTGTGCCAAACCAAATGTTTCCTTTTCTATCTTTATAAATGCTATAGATATCAAATGGATTGAATAAATTCGGTGGGTTCGGGAATTGCAATTCAAATAATGTATTGCCATCATAGCGATATACTTTTCCCGTATTTCCATAAGAATATTTAAACCACATATCTGTGGATTCAAGTTTCCAATTTTCACTAGGAACTGCCTTTAAAGTCGTAAAATTATTTCCGTTGAATTTTGATATTGAAGACATTGCGTTTCCACTGACAAAATAAATGTTACCAAATTCATCTTCTTTTATTTCATCAATTCTGTTGTTAAGTAAACCATGTTTTGTTGTGTAATTAACTAATTCATTACCATCGTATTTGTATACTCCTGTTTCCCAACTTCCAAACCAGTAAGCATTTTTACTGTCTTGATAAACAACCATTATGCTTTTACCAAGTTCTTTTACAATATCACCTTTTATAAATTGATCAGTGTTTTTCTTCTGATTAGAGGTCTGTCCATTGCATGATGTTAATATAGTAATGGTGCTCAGAAATAAAAGTATGTTTAATTTCATTGTCGTCTTTTTGATGATTGCAGCGTTGCCATAGAGTTACAACTAACGTTCCACGACTTGGCGCAGTAGCGACTGCGTGGAATGATTATTTCTTGCTAAGATAAGATTTTCCAGCGGAAAATCGAACGTTGTTATTTATTGAATTGTAGCTATTGTGGCAAACCGCTGTTAGCAGCTCGGTTGTTTTTATTTTATAATTTCTTGTATTTCCTTTTCAGAATAATTAAAGATATCGACTTTACCATTTCTATGAATAATTTTCACAGTAATTTTGTCATAATTAAAAGTTTTTTTTGTTCTAGTTAAGAGACTATAGTAATTGCTGACAATTTTTAGAGAATGTTTTTTTAAGTTTTTTGTATCCTTATCTAGTAAGTCACTATTTGTTAATATATATTCATAATCATTTTTACCATTACTTTTTTCGATTTCTTTTTGCTGCATTATCTCTGGTTGATATAAATTACCTATTTCTTTTATTTCATCAGTAATTTTCTGTTTTTTTTTAGCGTTTCCGTTATCATCAACATCAACATAGTCAAATTTTTTTGGGCTATCAACTTTGTTTTCTTTACAAGAAACTAAGTTCATTAAAATGAATATATATAGAATTTTTTTCATAGATTTTTATTTACACAATTTTGGTCAACTGGCTGCTAACGTTCCGCGGCTTGGCGCAGTAGCGGCTGCGTGGAACGATTTATTTCTTGCTAAGATAAGATTTTCCAGCGGAAAATCGAATGTTGTTGTTAAAGATAAAAGTAGCTATTGTGCCAAACCGCTGTTGTGCGCAGGATTTTTTATTATCTTTGTCTCAAGATTGAGAGTTAGCTACCAGTCCGCTAATATGACGAAATATGCAAGTTCTTAGTTCGCTAGGAATACGGAATTACAATTAAATTTGTATGAACGTCAAATCGTATCCGCAAGTGGCTGGTTACTCTCAGTTATTTATAATATGCACTTAAAAGCACTAATCGTCTTTTTATTAGTTGGCTAAGCATCGAGTTCTCTTTCCAATTTTCTGGCCACATAATTTCTTCTAATAGTCTTATAATTACTGACGTACTTTCTAATTCACCAGCATTATTAAATTCTACTTTATCATATGTTAATACATATTCAGAAGTTCTGAATTCATAACCTCGTTCAGATTCTAATTCGTTTTTAGTTATATAAATTTTTGAAGGTTTGTGTTCTAATAAGTTTGCGAGATATGGTATTAAATTCATACTTTTCTCTTTATTTATACTTGAGCGTTGTTTTCGGAACATATGTCTCCATCCAACTCTTGTGAATTCAACTATGCCAAGATTTGGATTTATAACAGTCTTATTTTTTAAGCTTTTATACTTTTTTAAAGCGTATGCTCTTTTAATTTTTAAAGTCCCCGTCAGTTCTTTTAATATAATGCCAGAACCTTCACTTTTTCCAGGAATGACTTTTGCTTGACATCTCGCAATATCAAATCTAGTTGCAGGATTTACTAAATGGTTGTCTCCATAATGTTGACTTTCATTTGTCGAAAATGGATGAATATATGCCCAATATGTAGAATTTGTTTGTCTTTCTACCCAAATTAAACATATTGGATGTGATGTTCTTTGAGCGGATTTTTTTGCTACACCTAAAAGTGTAAAACCTATCGGTAATTTTCTACCATAAGTACTTCCAGACTTTACTTGAACAAAAAATATTAATCTTTCTTTTGAAATCCAAGGATGGTCATAAGAACAAATTAAATCGATTTTTCTACCATCTTCATTTCTACTTCCCCAACTGACTTCAGCTCCCATTGCTTTAAGAAGCATAGACGCACTAAGTACTTCAGCATCATTTCCGTTTTCAAGATTATTTTCTCGATTTTGTTTCGGTTCTACAATTGTTCTATGTCGAAGTAAAATTGATTTCATTTATAGATTTTTCTTAATCTTGCGCACAACGTTCCGCGGCTTGGCGCAGTAGCGACTGCGTGGAACGATTATTTTCTTGCTAAGATAAGATTTTCCAGCGGAAAATCGAACGTTGTT
>CAMLRV010000250.1 GCA_946482495.1 uncultured Flavobacteriia bacterium | reverse complement strand
TTCATCAAATTGCTGGAATGGCAAAAGCATTCGATTTAGCTCATGAGCATTTAATTGAGGAAACTGCATATATCACAGAATTGAAAACGTATTGCATTACTCAATTACAAGCAAATTTTGAAGGAATTGTAATTAATGGAGAAAATGCTTTTTATAATATTTTAAATGTGTTATTACCTTTTTCTGATGAAAAAACGGCTATGATTTTATTTAATTTAGATATGAAAGGAATTGCAGTTTCAAGAGGAAGTGCATGTCAAAGCGGAAGTGTGAAACCTTCTCATGTATTAGCAGAATTTTTGTCGGAAGAAAATATCAAAAAACCTTCACTAAGAATTTCGTTTAGTCATTTTAATACGAAAGAAGAGATTGATATTTTTGTAGAAAGTTTAAAAACAATATAAAAAATAGGCTGTCTAAAAAGTTGAAAACCTGTCACTCTGGACAATTTTCCAGAATCTCTAACCATTAAGTTTTCCCAAAAATAACTACTCTTTTTAGACAGCCCTTTTCTATAAATTCTATAAAGTAAAGATACGAATTATTTTTTAGACCACAATTCTATACTTTCTTTATTTTGTTTAATATAATCTTCATTTTTCTCAGCAGTTGCACCAGCTAATGATATTTTAGCACTTTCTATTGCTCCTTTTTTATCACCTAATTTGTACTGAATTAAAGATTTTAATCTGTTATACCAAAATGGAACTTTATCACCTGATAAAGCAATTCCTTGATTGATCCAAATTAAAGCTTTGTTTAAATCAGTATTTGATTGATAATAATATTGAGAACATGTGTAATATTCATTTGCGGTTGGACCATTCATAGTATCTTCAATAGTTTTCAACACTATTTTTTGAGTTGGAACTTCAATTTTTACTGAAACTAATGTTTTTTCCCAAGATAATTCTAAGTTAGTTGATTCTGTTGTCAGATTATTAAATGAAATTGTAAAAGTTTCTACTAATCTGTTTAAACTTTCAGGTTTGGCAGAAGTTCTTAATACTACTTTATCCTCACTCCACTGCTCTGGTAAACCCCAATTGTGAATGTCTTTATAGAAAATAACATCCCAAGAATCAGCTTTTGGTGTTGTATACAACGCATATGTTCCTTGAGCTAGCGGTTTTCCATCAATAATAACATCTTGAGAAAAACTTATTGTTGTGTTTTCATTTGCTCCAGTTCGCCAGTTTTTTCCATAAGGAACTAATTCTCCATAAACAGCTCTACCTTTCGCACTTGGTCTGTGATAATCCACTTCAATTTTTGTTAAACCAACCGTTTGATCAACTTTTGAAATTGGACTCGCTTGAGGCATAGTAATTTGTGCTGATGAAATTCCAGTCATTAATAAAAAACTGAAAACAATAACTCTAATCATAATGTATATTTTTTTGCTAATTTAAGTCAAAAAATTTTTTACAAAAGTTAATAAAGGTTTAAATTTTATAAAAACACTTATTTTGTTTAATTTTTTGATTAAAATATTAAACAATTGTATCTTTGTGAATAAATGAATGACAAATGAAATTGCACAAAATTCATACCAAACAAAGTTTACCAATCTCTAAAGAGAAAGCTTGGGATTTTTTTTCTAATCCAAAAAATTTGAAACTAATTACACCAGAATACATGAGTTTTGATATTTTGAGTGGCGCTGATAAATCAATGTTTGCCGGACAAATAATAGAATATATCGTGACTCCTCTTTTTGGAATAAAAATGAAATGGATAACCGAAATTACTCATCTTATTAAAGAAGAGTATTTTGTAGATGAACAGCGTTTCGGACCTTATGTATTCTGGCATCATAAGCACTTTATAAAAGAAATTCCTGGTGGAATTGAAATGGAAGATATTATAGATTATAAATTACCTTTTGGAATTTTAGGTTCAATTTTTCATCCTATTTTAGTAAAACCTAAGTTGAAGGAAATTTTTGAATTTAGAAGAAAGAAATTAGTAGAACTTTTTGGAGAAATAAAATAGCTATGACAATTTTTTGGTTTAGAAGAGATTTGCGTTTAGATGATAATACTGCATTGTTTCATGCTTTGCAGCATAATGATGACGTTTTACCTATTTTTATTTTTGATGAAAATATTTTGCAATATTTAGAGAAAGATGATGCTCGCGTTACTTTTATTCATAATCAATTAGAGAAAATTAATGTCGAATTAGCAAAAATTAATAAATCGTTAGCGGTTTTTTATGGAAAACCTTTGGAAGTTTATAAAAAATTAATTTCTGAAAATGCAATAATTTCGGTTTATACTAATCATGATTACGAACCTTATGCAAGAAAGAGAGATTTAGAATTAAATGAACTATTCAAAAAAAATAAAATTGAATTCAAAACCTGTAAAGACCAAGTCATTTTTGAAAAATCTGAAATTATAAAGGAAGATGGAAAACCTTATGTAGTTTTTACACCTTATTCGAATAAATGGAAAACGGCTTTAAAAGCTACAAATTTGGTAAATTATCCATCGGAAACTTTATTACATAAAATTACTTCTCACTCCTATTCTTTTCTGTCGTTAGCTGATATTGGCTTTAAAAAAACTACCCTCAAATTACCAGAATATAATATTTCTGAAAAACTCATTTCTGAATATGAAGTCACAAGAAATTTTCCTGCAATAAATGGCACTTCTTTAATTGGAATTCATTTACGATTTGGGACAATTAGTACTAGAAAATTAGTGCAATATTCTAGTACATTTCAAAATGAAACGTTTTTAAAAGAATTGATATGGAGAGAATTTTTCATGCAAATATTTTGGCATTTTCCACATACTAAAACACAAAGTTTTAAAACGAAATATGACAATATCAAATGGGTAAATAATGAGGATTTATTTCAAAAATGGTGCGAGGGAAAAACAGGTTATCCAATGGTTGATGCCGGAATGCGAGAATTAAATGCAACCGGACATATGCATAATCGTGTACGAATGGTAGTGGCAAGTTTTTTATGTAAACATTTATTAATTGATTGGCGCTGGGGCGAAACGTATTTTGCTTCCAAATTATTAGATTATGAACAAGCTAGCAACGTTGGAAATTGGCAGTGGGCTGCCGGTTCTGGTGTTGATGCAGCTCCTTATTTCAGAATTTTTAATCCATCAGAACAAATTAAAAAATTTGATAAAAATTTAGAATATATCAAAAAGTGGGTTCCAGAATTAGGTTCAGAAAACTACCCAAACCCTATCGTGGATCATAAAGAAGCTCGTGAAAAATGTTTACAAGTTTACAAA
>CAMLRV010000249.1 GCA_946482495.1 uncultured Flavobacteriia bacterium | reverse complement strand
TACCAAAAAAATCAAGAATTACTAATAAAAACAATGGCTTACAGACATTAATTACAACTTTATAAAATCATTTAACATAGTTTTAATAATTAATTGAAAAGGGGAACACTACATTTGTACTGTAAAATGTTATACCCTATGTTATTTAAAAAATCAATTTTATTTTTAAGCTTATTACTTGTTAGTGCAAGTGGTTTTTCGCAAACATCATTTAAAAAAGTAAATGTAACTGGTAAAATACTTGACAAAGAAACGTCTGCTCCAGTGGAATTTACTGTTATTACTTTTTCAAAATCCGACACAAAACAAGTTGTAAATGGTGGTACTGCTGATGCTAGTGGAAATTTCAATGTAGAATTAAGCACTGGAAATTATGATATTAAATTCGAATTTCCTGGTTATAAAACACAAGAAAAACTAAATCAAAATATTGCTGCGGATACCAATTTAGGTAATATTATATTAGAAACGGAATCTACTCAAATTGAAACAGTTGTAATTCGCAGTGAAAAAACTACAATTGACATTAAATTAGATAAAAAGGTATATAATATTGGTCAAGATTTAATGGTAAAAGGTGGAACTGTAAGTGATGTTTTGGGTAATATTCCAAGTGTAAACGTAGATGCTGAAGGTTCAATTAGTTTAAGAGGAAATGAAAATGTAAAAGTTTTAATTGACGGAAAACCCTCAAACGCCATTAGTGTAAATGATGCCTTAAAAATGTTGCCTGCAGATGCAGTAGATAAAGTGGAAGTTGTTACTAATCCTTCTGCACGTTATGACGCTGAAGGTGGCGCCGGAATCTTAAATATTATTTTGAAAAAAGGAAAAACTAATGGTTTTAATGGAACCTTAATGGCTACAACAGGAAATCCTGACAATCATGGTTTAAATGGAACTTTAAATTATAAAACTAATCAATTTAATTTATTCACCACTCAAGGATATAATTACAGAAGCAATCCTGGATATTCGGTTGTAAATTCAAGATATTTAAATGCTGATAATTCTACCAATAGTTTTATTGATGAGGATAGAGAAAATTCAAGAATAAACAAAGGTTATAATGGTGGTTTTGGATTCGATTGGTATTTAGATAAATCTACAACTTGGACAAATAGTGTTAACTACAGAAAAAACTCAGGTGATAATGAAGAAAATGTAAACTTCAACAACTTCGACAGTAATAGAAATTTTACATTTTACAGAAATCGTTTAAACCTTGAAGATCAAAGAGAAGAAAACGTAGAATACAACTCAAATTTAGTTAAAAACTTCAAAAAAACTGGTCATAAATTAACTGTGGATGCGTCTTTTTCTGACAGTAAAAATTATAGCAATTCAACTATTTTTGATAATTCAACGTTAAGCCCAACAACTAGTACCGACTTAACTAAAAATAATCAAAAACAAAATAGAAATTTAATACAAGCAGATTATGTTTTGCCAATTGGGGAAAAATATCAATTTGAAGCTGGATACCGTGGAAATTTTGTAAATATGACTACAGATTATGCCGTATTAAATGATGGCGTAATAAACACTGCTTTTACAAATGTGTTAGAATATAGAGAAAAAGTAAATGCCTTATACTCTCAATTTGGTATGAAATTCAATAAATTAAGTATGCTTTATGGTATGCGTTTTGAAGATTCTGATATCAATATTGATCAAATTACAAGCGGAATTTATAAAAACAAAAAATACAACAACTTCTTCCCTAGTGCATTTATTACATACGAATTAACAGATAATTCAAGCTTGTCTTTAAATTATAGTAAAAGAATCAACAGACCTAGAGGAAGACAATTAAATCCTTTTAGTACGTATTCAAGTAATATCAATATTTTTAAAGGAAATCCTGATTTAAATCCAAATTTAACTGATGCCGTTGATTTAGGCTTTTTAACTAAACTAGGAAAACTTACATTAAGCTCATCTGTTTATTATAATTACACTAAAAACTCTTTCCAAATGGTTCGTTATGTGGAAGGTTTAAATCCAGATGGTGTGCCAATTACTACTTCAAGCTTTGTAAATATTGGTGAAGAAAATAGAACTGGTTTCGAATTTACATTAAATTATTCTCCATACAAATGGTGGAAATTAAACAGTAACTTCAATTTATATAGAGTAGAAACTAAAGGAGATTTTTATTATTCATACCTAGATGTTTCAAATAATTTAATTGAAAAATCTCAAAATTTCGACAATACTGCTTCAAGTTGGTTTGCAAGAATTAATTCAAAAGTTACATTACCATCAAAAATTGATTGGCAAACTAACGTAACTTATAACGGTCCACAAAACAACGCTCAAGGTAGAGTTAAAGGAATGTTTGGAATGAATTTAGGATTTAGTAAAGATGTTCTTAAAGATAAAGCTACAGTTGCTTTAAATGTAAATGATGTATTTAATTCAAGAATTAGAAGATCAAATACTTATATTCCAGGACAAATTGATTCAGAATCAGAAATGCAATGGAGAAAAAGACAAATTACTTTATCGTTCACTTACCGTTTCAACAAATTGAAAACAGATAAAGATCAAAAACCTAAAAATCAAGATCAACAAGATAATAATGGTGAGTTCTAAGAAAACAAACCACTTCAAACAAAAAAATCCCGATTAGTACTAATCGGGATTTTTTATTAACCAAAAGAAAATTACTTTCCTTGTTCAGCTAATTTTTTTGCTTTCTTTTCTTTGTATAATTCAAATAGAGATCCGCCAATCCAATATTGAACAAATCCTACTAAGAAAAACATTAACCAAAAACCGATAGTTAAAATGGTTAAGAAAAGTACAAAGCCTAAATACTGTTGAAATTCAAACATGTTTTCCGGAATTTTATTTGTGAATTCTGTTCAAAGATATAGCATAAATTTATTTTTAACAAATAATATATTTTTTTTAGCTAAATTTATTCATATCAATTGCAATAAAAAACTTTACAAAATAAATAAATCCAAAATTGCGTTTACATATATAGTAACTTCAAATTTTTTCAAGATGAAAAATAGTTTTTTATTTAACCTCGTACTTTTATTTAGTATTTCTAATGTTTTTTCACAAGAACATTTTTTAGGAATTACAACTTCTAACAGAGGTGGCTTATTGAATGGATATTACAATCCAGCCGAATTATCCAACATGAACATGAAATTTGATGTTAATGCATTCAATACAAGTATTAATTTTTCCAACAACAAATTATCATTTAGTGATTTAGTTAAAGCTTCCAATTTAGAAGACAAATTTTTTACTGGAACAGATGCTGCAAATGCTAGAATTGATGCTATAATAATTGGC
>CAMLRV010000248.1 GCA_946482495.1 uncultured Flavobacteriia bacterium | reverse complement strand
TAGAAGAAGTACGTCGTTTTTACGAAAGTATTCATCGCATTTCAGACAGAAAAAAAACCTTACATAACGAAACGAACTTAGATTATTCTTCTCCAGAAGCTTTAGAAAATTTAAACAAATACAATATCATACTTAACCTAAAATAATGAAAAACTTCACTATCAAATCTTTTTTAATTACTGTATTATTCCTTTTTACAATAAGTAATTATTCGCAAACAGCACCTGAAACAGATACAACAAAAGTTGCTTTTATTGCTTATTGGGCAAAAGGAGATAGTTATAAATTTAAAATGACTAAATCTACAGAAGTAATTAAAAATGAAAAAACGATTAAAAACGATTCCATAGTTTATGACGCTGTTTTTAAAGTTATAGATTCTACTGCCAATTCATATAAAATAAGTTGGAAATACAAATGTGATCTTTACTTTAATTTAAGCATTTTAGGAAAAATCAGACCTGGTAAAAAACTAGTAAAAGACATCGAAGTTATTTATTCTACGGATGAGAATGGTTCTGGTGTTAATATTGAAAATTGGAAAGCAATATCAGACATTTACGTCAAAGAATTAAATAAGTTGAAAAACGATTTAACAACAAATGAAGCTAAAGTTTACGATGGAATTTTAGAACCAGTTATCAATTCATTATCAACAAAAGAAGGTATTGAAGAATTCTGTGCGAAAGAATTGAAATTATTCCATTTTCCTTTTGGTTCACTATTAGATCCTGCAGAAGAATTAAATTATGATCAAGTTATTCCTAGTCCTTACTCTAAAGAAGGATTAAAAGCCACAACTAGAGTTTATTTCGAAGAACATAGCTATAAAGATTCACATTGTACTTTTTACTCTGAATTAAATGTTGATGTAGAAGATTCTAAAAAAATGCTTACTTCCTTATTAAAATCAATGGGAATTCAGGATAAAGATTTAAAGGAAGAAATTAAAAAATCTAAATACGAAATAAAAGATTTTAATGGCTATGATTACATCTACAATCCAGGTGTTCCGATGTATATTTTCAATCGAAGAGAAGTTGTAATGGAATTAAAAGGACAAAATGACAGCAGAACAGATATCATAAAAATAGAATTTATTGAAGAAATTTCACAATAATCAATCATTTTGTTATTATTTTTTTACTATTTTAGTAAAAATTATAATAATATGATTAAAAAACTACTTTTATTTTTAACATTAAACATACTAATTTTATTTTATTCTTGCAGTGGTGAAGACAGTAATAGTGACTATATTGCTGTACCAACTTCGCCAGTTCAAGTTGATTTAACTCAAGTTCCCTATCCAAAACTTTCCGACTATCATTTTTTTGAAGGTGAAATGAAAAATCAAGTTCCTTCTTTAAATGTACTTCCCTATGCACCAGCAAGTTCTTTATTTTCGGATTATGCTCACAAAAAGAGGTTTGTTTGGATGCCAGTTGGCACAAAAGGCACTTTTAATGGAGATTCAAACATATTAGAATTACCAGTTGGCGCAGCTTTAATAAAAACATTTTATTACGAAAATATTCAACCAAGTAATTCTACAAAAATCATTGAAACCAGAATCATGATTAGAAAGCAAACAGGTTGGATTTTTGCCGATTATGTTTGGAATGATGCTCAAACGGAAGCTTATTTAGATTTAAATGGAAGCTTTGTAAACATTTCTTGGAAAGATGAAAACAATGTAATTAAAACTACTGATTACAGAATTCCCTCAGAAGTTCAATGTATCATTTGCCATAAAAGTACGGCTATTGTTAATGGAAGTCCTCAAACTATTCATATTCCAATCGGAATTAAACCACAAAATTTAAACTTCAATTATAACTACGGAAGTTCTACTCAAAATCAATTGACAAAATGGATTGAAAAAGGGTATTTAGAAAATAATTTCACTTTGCCAACCGAAAATAATTCAACTATTGATTATAACGACACCTCAAAACCTTTAGAAAAAAGAGCGCGTTCATACGTTGATATAAACTGCGCACATTGTCATCAAAACGGCAGACATTGTGATTACAGACCAATGAGGTTTGCCTTTACAGAAACAGGAAACGCAAACGGATTAACCAATATGGGAGTTTGTGTGGACACTCAAGATATGCAAAATTTCGCTCCTGCATTAAGCAAAATTGTAACCCCAGGAAATGTTAATCGTTCTATGATGTATTATCGTTTAAATACTACAAACGAAACTTACAGAATGCCTTTACACGGAAGAACTATCATTCATGATGAAGGATTAGCCTTAATTGGTGATTGGATAAATTCTTTACCACCATGCAACTAACGATAAACTACTAAAACTATTTTACAATGAAAAAAACTACTACATTTCTTTTATTGATTTTAGCGAATTTTTTCGCTTTCGCTCAAGATACCTGTGCTGGTGCTTTAACAATTACTCCAGGCTTTCATGTTGTGAGCGCAGTTAATGGAACACAAGTTCCAACACCAATTTGTGCCGCAAACGGAACTGGCGCTACAAAAGGCGAATGGTATATTTATGTTCCAACTCAAAACTATACCGCAACTGTAAGTTCGAATATTGCAGCAAATAACCCACGTGTAGATACACGTTTTCATGTATACACAGGAACTTGTGGCTCATTAACTTGTGTGGGAGGTGATGATGATTCAGGAACAAGTTATTCATCTGTGGGAAGTTTTACAGCTGTTGCAGGAACAACTTATTACATTGCTTGGGATAACAGATGGTCTTCTTTAGGTTTTACATTTCAATTATCTGAAGCTGCATATGTACCACCAATTCCAACGCCAATAAACTACACCACTCAAACCATTTCTACAATAAACAGTACTTACAATAGTTGTATTGTGGATATGAATGGAGATAATAAAGACGATATCGTAGGTGTAAGTGCTAATAATTTGAAAATCCATTATCAAGCTACAGGTGGTACTTTTACTGTTAGTAATTATGCAATTTCTGGAGCAAGTGACATGCCTTCTTGGAGTTTAGCAGCTGGTGATTATAATAGAGATGGATTTAATGATTTAGTATTAGGAAGTTCAAGTGGATTAACATTTTGGCAATCTAATAATACAGGAACTGCTTATACAAATGTAAATCCGCCAGAATATATTTTCTGTCAAAGAACTAATTTTATCGACATCAATAACGATGGAAATTTAGATGCTTTTTCTTGTCATGATGTGGCTCCAAATGTATATTATTTAAATTCTGCATCTAATACTTTTACGCACTATCAATCTGGTGTAACTCCAGGTTCTTACTCGTTAGGAACACTATCTACAGGTGGAATCTACGCGTCAATTTGGACAGATTTTGATAATTATGG
>CAMLRV010000247.1 GCA_946482495.1 uncultured Flavobacteriia bacterium | reverse complement strand
TTTTTCATAGGAATATATTTAACAAATTTTTATGATTCAAATTGTATGTCAAAATTAAAATTTCACAAATTTCTTAAATTTGTGTTCAAAAAATCTAACTCACAACTTCTAACTTCCAACTTCAAATACTATCTTTGCTATAATAAGAATTTATAATATGGAATGTATTTCAGTTTTTGATATGTTAAAAATAGGCGTTGGACCTTCTAGTTCTCATACTTTAGGACCCTGGCGTGCTGCGGAAAAATTTTTAACAGAATTGCGTAATCAAAATATAATCGAGAAAGTTCATCGTGTTAAAGTTGATTTATACGGTTCGTTATCTTTAACTGGGAAAGGACATGCTACGGATTTAGCCGTAATGTTAGGTTTAAGCGGTGCCGACCCGGAATATGTGCCAATTGACGCAATTGATTCAATCATTGAAGATATCAAAACGAATAATGAAATACTTTTAGACAACGAATTTAAAATTCATTTTAATATTGTTTCCGATATCTTTTTCAATAAAAACTTTTTGCCATTTCATGCGAACGGATTAATCTTTACTGCTTTTACTGATGATTCAGAATATAGTTCCACTTTTTATTCCATTGGTGGTGGATTTGTAGTTAAGGAAGAAGAAGATGCCGATGCAAAATCTGAAATAAAATGTGCATTTCCATTTCCTATAGATAAAGGTGCAGAACTTTTAGCTTTTTGTCATTCCGAAAATAAAAAGGTTTCAGAAATTGTTTACGAAAACGAAAAATCAATGCGTTCCGAAGCAGAAATTCATTCCGAATTGATGCGAATTTGGAATACGATGTTGGAATGTATGTATATTGGTGCGCATACTGAAGGAACCTTGCCTGGAGGATTAAATGTACACAGAAGAGCGTATGATATGCATACAAACTTAATAGGTATTGCGAATTATAATTCTCCACAAGAATGGCTACAATGTATCCGTCATACTGAAGTGAAATTCCGACAAATATTAAAATGGGTTTCTTGTTTTGCTTTGGCAGTTAATGAGGTAAATGCATCGTTAGGTCGAGTGGTAACGGCACCAACAAACGGGAGTGCTGGAGTAATTCCTGCAGTTTTAATGTATTACATGGTAATTGAAAATCATGATGCTGGAGAAGAAGAAATCAAACAATTTTTAATGGTGGCTGGAGAAATTGGAAGTATCTTCAAAAAAGGTGCAACTATTTCTGCAGCAATGGGTGGTTGTCAAGCCGAAATTGGCGTGTCATCAGCTATGGCAGCAGGTGCTTTATGTGAATTAATGGGAGGTACTCCAGATCAGGTATTAGTGGCTGCTGAAATTGCTATGGAACATCATTTAGGAATGACCTGCGACCCAATTGGTGGTTTAGTGCAAGTACCTTGCATTGAGCGTAATACTATGGGTGCAATAAAAGCTATTAACGCAGCCGAATTAGCTTTAGAAACAGATGCTAAAAACACGTTAGTGCCTTTAGATAAAGTTGTGGCGACAATGTGGGAAACCGCAAAAGATATGAATTCAAAATACAAAGAAACTTCTGAAGGAGGCTTAGCAATTGGTGTTGGACTAGCGGATTGTTAATATATTTAAGATATAAGCTATGTTCGAATTAATTTGGGGAATATTTAATGTAGTAGTTCTTGTTTACTTTTTTGTAGTTTGTATTAAGTCGGTTAAAATTGTAAGAAATGGCCTTGGTGTTTTTGCTGGTTTAGTTTTAGTAATTGTATTACTATCATTTATTCCAAAAGATGCTTCAAAAAATTTAGCCGAAAAAAACATTGACTTTTATAATAATGAAGGTGCTAACAAGTCTTCAAAAAGAACATTCAATGGAAATACACTTTATCGAAAAGTAAATTTGGAAAAGAATTTAACATCTAATATTTCATTAGATATAATTTTTGGTGAAGAAAAAAATGATTTGGTTTTAATAAGTGCAAATTGCATGAAAGATGGTTTTATTAGTGGAACAAAATGGAATGTCCATTCGATTCATATAGATAAACCAAAAGGTAAAAATTATTGTAATTACTTTGTTTCAGGTAGCGTTGATTGGAAAATTATTGGTTTAAAATTATATACTGAAGAAAAACACTTTGAAGGTAAATTAATTTTGAAAAAATAAAATAATCTACCAAATATTTAGAATCAACGTTCCTAACAAACCCTAAACTTTCTTTCTCCTCGTATCAATAATATGTACAATTTTCCAAACGTTATTTTCTAACAATAATGTAAATGAATTTACACCAACATGGCTCAATTTATCATTCATGTAAAATTCGTAAGGTGTCCAAACTTGTGCCATTGAACCATCAATTTGAATTTTATAACTTAAAAGTCTTTCTTCTACTTTTAAATTTTTCGGAATAGAAGCAATTGATTTGTAAAATTCTTCGTTGCTTTCGAACGACAATTTTCCAACAGCATTTTTTTCCATAATCGATTGAAGCTTCATTTCTTTGTGACAAACGGTTTGAATTTTCAACGTATCTCCAGTTTGTAAACCTTCGAAAAAAGTAGCAATTGATTGCTTAATTGCTGCTTCTTGTGCTGAAACTGACAAACTAATTCCGAAAAATAATAATGCTAATAACTTTCTCATAATATTGAATTTTAAATATTGGTATTATTTGTAGAAAAATTGTTACAATCCATATCTTTATATTAATTTTGTATGATTAATTTTCAGAAAAGTTGTTTGAAGAAAAACTTCCGACTTCTAACTTCTGACTTCTAACTTTAAAAGAATGTCTGTAGCAAAAAAAGATTATAAAAAAATTACTACGAAGTCGTTAATTGATATGAAAGCCAATGGTGAAAAAATTTCTATGTTAACTGCATACGATTTCACTATGGCAAAAATCGTTGATACAGCTGGTATTGATGTGATTTTAGTTGGTGATTCTGCAAGTAATGTAATGGCTGGTCATGAAACTACTTTGCCAATTACTTTAGATCAAATGATTTATCACGCAAGTAGTGTGGTTAGAGGTGTAGACAGAGCTTTAGTAGTGGTAGATTTGCCTTTCGGAAGTTACCAATCGGACTCAAAAGAAGCGTTACGTTCTTCTATCAGAATTATGAAAGAAAGTGGCGGACATGCAGTAAAATTAGAAGGTGGAAAAGAAATTAAAGATTCTATTAAAAAGATTTTAAATGCAGGAATTCCAGTAATGGGACATTTAGGTTTAACACCACAATCGATATATAAATTTGGAACATATACCGTTCGTGCCAAAGAAGAAGCGGAAGCAGAGCAACTGATTGAAGATGCAAAAATGTTGGAAAAAATAGGATGTTTTGCTTTAGTTTTAGAGAAAATTCCAGCAAAATTAGCTCAAAAAG
>CAMLRV010000246.1 GCA_946482495.1 uncultured Flavobacteriia bacterium | reverse complement strand
TTCGCCGCCTTCTTTTAGAAACCCTTCAAGTATATCTTGAAGGGTTTTTTGTTTTACCGAATGTCCACTGGACATTCTCCTCTTAATATACTTCGTCAGTTCGCTGGCGCTCGTGTCAAATGCCACCTTATTTTTTTTAACCTTTCTTACAATGAAAGGCTTTTTCGTTTTAAATCATATTATTATAAAATAATGTATAAAGGATTGATTTTTTCATTGTTCAAATTTTTAAAAGTCATTTTAAATCGATAAAAAAGTTAATAAAATGTTAAAAATGTTAAAATAATTAAGATTTCATTAACATTGTTTTCTAATCAAATTAACTAATGGTAACTTTATGTAGTTCTACTATTACATTCTTATGTTTCAAATTATAATTTAGAGGTCATAAAAATATCCTTAAAAACAACCCCAATTGTTTTTTCCTTCATAATAGTTGTTATTAGAGCAAAGTCAGGTTTTATTTTAATTAATTTGAAGAATTATGGAAAATAGAATTACTCTTTTGTGTGGAAATAAAATGGACTTTAAATTAATTCTATTTTATTTATTTTTTCAAATTTCATTTTGCCAAAATACTAATAATTTAATTATATCCTGTCCAGGAGATTTTGAAGTCAGTTGTGGTCAAAATCCTCAAACGGAATTTACTAATTGGATTAATAGTTTCGGGTATTCGGGAGGAAATAATGTAATAACGACAGATTTATCAGGTTATGTTGTTCCTCAACCTGGTAATATGATTGATGTTATTTATATGGTTTCTGATAATAATAATTTCGATTATTGTAAAGCTATATTTAGAGTTCCAAATTGTACTACTTCATTTTGTACTTATACCCAAGGTTTTTATGGTAATTGTAATGGAAAAGCTTGTACTTCTTTATTTGGGCTGGTTAAAGCTCAGGCAATTATGAAAAATGCAATATTAAATCATGGCGGAGAATATAAATTTGGTAGTACAGTTACTGGAAACTATTTTAAATTGACTTCAAATGATGTTTTCGGTAATCCTAATGAATGTAATAATAATGTTTTTAAATTATTAGCTTCAGGCGGTTCCCCAAGACCTTTGAAAAAATATTCTACTTATAGTAACTATGCAACTTGGTCTGATAATGATCCTATAAATGCTTCAGGACCAAATATGGGTAAAATTAATAATGTTTTATTAGGTCAAACAATTACTTTGTTTTTTAATCTTGAATTAAACACAAATTTGTCTGAATTTATTCTTGAATCTCAATTTTCTACTGCTACAACTACTTATTGTGGTTCCAATATTCCTGTAATAGGATCTAATCAAGTTTTTAATATTAATGAAGATATTATCAATTATTTGATTGTTTATTATGGTGAGGCTTCAGTAGGAAATTTATTTATTTTAGCTAATAAAGCTCTTGGTGGAGAATTTATTGGTTCTTTGAATTGTGCTAAAATAAATGAAGCAATTGATGTGGTTAATAAAGCGTTTGATAAATGTAGAATGAAAGTTGATACTTTATCAAATAGTATTACTAATGAAGAAATTGAAGTAAATAATAATAATGCGTTAGTTGATTTTAAAATCACTCCTATTCCTTTTGACGATGCTATTACAATAAAATATTTGTTTGATTCTAAATCAAGTGCAACTATTCAACTATTTGATTTAAAAGGAGCTTTATTATTTGAAGTTAACGATGATAACCCGTATTTAAATAAAGAGCTTAAAATTGAAATGAATTTAAAACTTGCTCATAATGAAGCTCTTTTACTAAATGTAAAAACAGAATTTGGAAATTTAGTCAAAACAATAATTGCTAAATAGAGATAAAAAAAGCGCTTAAGTAATTTAAGCGCTTTTCAATTAGATTCTTTTCAATTGTTGTTTTAACATCACAATTTGATCTTTTAGCATATTGTGCTTATCTAATTTTTTTGCTTCACCTAATAACTTTTCAGCTTCAATTTTACGTCTTTTAGAAGCCGCTATTCCAGCTAACTGTAACTTAGCTAAGGCTAAATCCTGATCCATGCTTAAACCTAATTCAATAGCTTTTCTGAAGAATTTTTCAGCTAAGTTTAAGTTCGTTTGAGAAACCATTAAACCATTTAAGTAATTATAATAACCTTGTTGTCTTCTAACTAAAGCACCTTCTGGATTTGATATTTTATCTAAATATTTTTTAGCACCTTCGAAGTTTTGTTTTCTTAACTGTAAAAATGCTAATATAATTAACTCATTTTTAAAGTAGAACAATACAAAAATTGCTGCTATAAGAATTAAGAAAATTCCGTTACCGATGTTTCCGCCATCTATAAATAAATAAATTGCAAATGCAACTAAAGCAAATGCCACAATTAATTTTATGTTTTTATTGAACATGTTTAAATAATTTTAGGTTGCAAAGGTAATAAAATCTATTAAAAATATTTTTAAAAAAGTATTTGTATATGAAAAAAGTCTTTGTATATTTGCACTCGGTTTTAAGAAAGACCATTTGATAAGAATAATATTAGAATTTAAAAATACAAGCAATGAGTAAGAGAACATTTCAACCATCAAAGAGAAAAAGAAGAAATAAGCACGGTTTCATGGATAGAATGGCTTCTGCGAACGGAAGAAAAGTGCTTGCTCGTCGTAGAGCTAAAGGAAGACATAAATTAACTGTTTCTTGTGAACCAAGACACAAAAAATAATGTTTTTATTTAAAAAAATATAAGGTGTTACTGTTTTTTATAGTAACACCTTTTTTTTAAATTTTTTATTCATATTTTACACAACTAACACAAACTGAAGACTTAAATACTTCAGAAAAGCATAAACAACACACAACATGCCTAAAGACAACTCTATTAAATCGGTTTTAATTATTGGTTCAGGACCAATTGTAATCGGACAAGCTTGTGAATTTGACTACGCTGGTTCGCAATCTGCTCGCTCTTTAAGAGAAGAAGGAATTGAAGTAATTCTAATCAATTCTAACCCTGCAACTATCATGACAGATCCATCTATGGCGGATCATGTATATTTGAAACCGCTTACTACAAAATCTATCATCGAAATCCTTAAAGCACATCCACAAATTGATGCTGTTTTGCCAACAATGGGGGGACAAACCGCTCTTAATTTAGCGATTGAAGCAGATGAGAAAGGAATTTGGAAAGATTTCAACGTAAAATTAATTGGGGTTGATATCAATGCGATTAATATCACAGAAGATAGAGAACAGTTTAAAAACTTATTAAATAAAATTGGAGTTCCTCAAGCGCCTGCTAAAACGGCTAATTCTTTCTTAAAAGGAAAAGAAATTGAGCAAGAATTCGGTTTTCCACTAGTAATTCGTCCATCGTTTACTTTGGGTGGTACT
>CAMLRV010000245.1 GCA_946482495.1 uncultured Flavobacteriia bacterium | reverse complement strand
CATTCTTGTGGATCTCTTCCTGCTCCAACTCCAGCTGGCGTTCCTGTTGCGATAATATCTCCAGCTTCTAAAGTGAAAACCGTACTTAAATCTTCTACTAAATCATTAATGTTGAAAAGCATGAATTTTGTGTTCGAATTTTGTTTTTCCACACCGTTTACTTTTAAAGATAAATTTAAATTATGTGGATTTTCAATTTCGTCTCTAGTCACTAAAACCGGACCCATTGGCGCAAAAGTATCTTGACCTTTCGATACAATCCATTGTCCTTCTCTACGACAATCACGTGCAGAAATATCGTTAATTACAGTATATCCGAAAACATAATCTAACGCATCTTCTTTCGCTACATATTTTCCTTTTTTACTAATAACAACTGCCAATTCACATTCCCAATCTAATTGAGAAGTTAGTTTAGTGTTTTTAATGATTTCTGTATTGGTTGCCGTAACCGTTGTTGGTGGTTTCGAGAAAATAATTGGTTTTGCAGGTAATTTTCCAGTGGTATCTAATGTTCTAGCACTTTCTGCAACGTGTTCTGTATAATTTAAACCAATTCCAATGATGTTTTTTCTTGGTTTTTCGATTGGCGCTAAGAAAGTCACCTCGTTTAATTCATAAGAGATTTCTTCAAAGAAATTTTCTGGCGTTTCAGCAATTAATTCTGTGATTTCTTCTATAATTTCATAACCCATATCAATTAGTTCCAACATATCGTTTGGCAAAGGAAAATTAGAGATATCTCCAAAATCTTCCATATCGATAACTTGATTGTTATGAATAAAACCTAATCGTGGTTCAGTGTCTTGTGTTTTGTAAGTAAGTAGTTTCATTTTTTTAAGTTTCAAAGTTCTGAGTTACAAAGTAACAAAGTCTATTTTTTATTTTTTTATTCAATTATCTGATATCCGTTATTTTCTTCGAATTCTCTCGATTGAAATAAGCCTAAACTTTCAATTACTGGCAAATCGTTAAATTGAAATAAGCAAGCGTCTTCCGAATCTGACAAATTATGGTGCTCGTGCCAAGCCCAAGATGGAACACAGAAAATATCGCGTTCTTTCCAATCGTAACGTTTTCCGTTAATGATTGAAAATCCTTTTCCTTTCGCACATTGATAAACGATTGAACCCGTATGTTTATGTGCTTTTCCTTTGAAACCAGCAGGTAATAATTGCATCGCTGCTCCCATCGTTTGCATTACGTGTCCGCCCGTTAATGGATTCGAATATTGCATGAAAATTCCATCATACGTATTGATTTCTGAAACTTTTTGCGCTTCTAAAAGTGCTGGATACACATTTTTCCAAGAATATTTGAATAATGGCGAATACGGTTTGTCCCAAGCTTTATCCGCTGGAATTAATCCGGCACAACCATAAGCAATTGGAGAATAATTCAATGGTTTTATCAATTCTTGTTTTCCATCATACACCGCATAATCATTTGCTTCTAAAGCATTCACTAACGGAATATCTAAACCATCTTGCCAAATACAGGTTTTTCCACCTTCTTCAACACCATGTTCGTGCCAAGTTGAATTCGGAGTAATTACAAAATCGTTGACTTCTAACATAATTTTATTTCCATCCACAACCGTATAACCTTTATCGCCTTCCATGATGAAACGCAATGCCGAAGCACGATGACGATGTGCCGAAGTACTTTCTCCAGGTCGAGTGACTTGAATTCCAGTATACAACCAACCCACAGCTGCCGAAACATCTTTACGTTTGTCGTTTACCAAATATACTACCCGTCTTCCCGCTTGTTCTGGCGTTACTAATTCTGATGATTTCAATACTAATTCACGTAAATCGTCATATTTCCAAAGCATTGGAACCGATGAACTTCTTGGTTCCCAAGGTTCGATATCGTTAGCAACTGTCCATAATGCACCAGCGCCCAACGTTTCTAATTCTTTATAATACGCGACTAATTCTGGCGAATCTTGTACTCTTGCACGACCAATTTGGTCATCTGAAAATTTATCTTCCATTATTCGTATATTAAAACCTGACAGGTTTCGGAAAACCTGTCGGGTCAATTAATTATCTCTTGTTAAATTCTTCGTGATTATCAATAAACGTAATTTTTCGAGTTGGTGCTACGTTTACTCTCAAATCGAAAATATCAAAACGGTTATAATGCCCTAAAATATCGTGCATTTGTTTTGGTTGAATGCATTTCTCTAAATCGATATCTGCAAACACCATTCCTTCATCGTCAATTAATGGTTCGCCAATAACTGCACCATTCGGACCAATAAATCCAGAAAAAGCCGAGTTTTTACGAGTCAGTAATTCTTCCACATTTGGAACATCTTCTTTTAAAGCTTCCATAATTTCTTTAGAAATCGTTGAACACGAAACAATCGTAAACAATTTCCCTTCGAAAGAATGCGCAGCCGCACGAATTTTAATCGCTTCCGCCATATTATAATCTGGTGGCGCAACTGGCAACGAAATGTAATTCGCAATATGAATTAATTCACCTTGAGAAAGTAACGTAAAACGTGCTAACGTATTCGTGTTTTCCCCACAAGCCAACGTTCCAATTGGACCAATTTCTGTGTTATATACTTTTAATGAAGAACCATCACCAGATGTCCACGTCAGTTTTTCTGCCCAAGTTGGCACTAACTTTCTGTGTTTTCCGATTAAGTTTCCATTGTTATCGATAATTAAATTGGTATTGTAAATTTCACCATAGCTATCACCACGTTCGTTTACACCAATTACAATATGAATGTTATATTCTTTTGCGGCTTGAAATAACGGCAACATTTCGGCATCGTCAACTTTTACAGAACATTTATATAGTTTTTCGTACCATTTGCTTCCTTGAACTGGCGTCATAATCCAATTCCAATACGGATAACCTGCTACGAAAACTTCAGGAAAAGCAATAAGTTGCGCGCCATTTTGACTCGCTTCTTTGATAAATGTAATTGCTTTTTCAACTGTTTTTTCTACGTTAAGAAAAACAGGTGATGTTTGTACGGTTGCTGCTTTGAATTTTTTAAAGTCCATATATAATTACGATTTTGGATTTACGATTTAAGAATTGATTACGATATTATTTCGTAATTCATAATTCGTAAATCTTAATTTTTTCTTTCATTTCTTCGCTAAACGCTTCTGATTTTACTGAATTTCTATCTTCAGAAATACTCACATTTACCAAAGTTACTTCTCCTTCTAAAACGGTGTTTCCAGCTTCATTCACAAATTGAAATCCGCATAAAACAGAAGAATTACGAAGTTCTTTAACCCATAATTTTTTAGTTATCACTTCACCTAATCTGGCTGGCGATTTGAATTGTATTTTCAAATCAACCGTTGGAATTCCGT
>CAMLRV010000244.1 GCA_946482495.1 uncultured Flavobacteriia bacterium | reverse complement strand
CTTAATTCTTAGCCGGAATGTTTTCTAAAATTTCTAATACAAATTTCCAGTATTTTTGAGCTGAAGCGATATTTGCTCTTTCATCAGGACTGTGCGCTCCGTGAATTGTTGGTCCGAAAGAAATCATATCCCAATTTGGATAGTTTGTTGCTAAAATACCACATTCTAATCCGGCATGACAAGCCACTACTTTTGGTTCAGCATTATTTTGTTTCTTATAAATATCTACTAAAATATCTAAGATTTCCGATTTTGCGTTTGGTGTCCAGCCTGGGTAAGAACCTCCAAAAGTTACTTCGCAGCCCATTAATTCAAAAGCCGCACGTAATGCATTAGCTAAATCGAATTTTGAAGTTTCTACTGAAGAACGCGTTAAATTATCTACTTGTAATTTTCCGTTTCCAACGGTAACTTTTGCAATATTATTTGATGTTTCAACTAAATTATCAAAATCAGCACTCATTCTGTATACACCATTATGAGCCGTGTAAATCGCACGAACCATGTAAAACTGGGCCATAGGAGGCATCACTTTAGCCGGAGTTGTTGCCGATTTCTCAATGATGATTTCTAAGTTAGGTTCTGTGGTTTTGAATTCCGTTTTAATTTCATTAATAATTGCTTGCATATCAAAAACAAAAGCTTCATCGTAAATAGGAGCAATAGCCACTTGTGCCACACTTTCTCTAGGAATAGCGTTACGTAAGCTTCCACCATTAATAGTTGAAATTTGTAAACCAAAATCTTCAAAACCATTGAATAACAGTCGGTTCATAATTTTATTAGCATTCCCTAGACCTTTATCAATATCCATTCCTGAATGTCCGCCATTTAAACCTTTTACGGTAATTGTGTAACCTACAGCACCTTCTGGAGTATCTTCTTCATCGTATTCTGCCACAGCAGTTACATCAACTCCACCAGCACATCCGATATCAATTTCGTCGTCTTCTTCTGTATCTAAGTTTAATAAAATTTCACCTTGTAATAAGCCACCTTTTAAGCCCATTGCACCTGTCATACCTGTTTCTTCGTCGATAGTAAATAAAGCTTCAATTGCAGGATGAGGAATTGTAGTACTTTCTAAAATAGCCATGATTGTTGCTACTCCTAAACCATTATCAGCACCTAAAGTTGTTCCTTTAGCACGAACCCAACCGTTATCTACATACATTTCAATTCCTTGTGTATCGAAATCGAAATTAGTATCATTGTTTTTTTGGTGCACCATATCTAAATGCGATTGCATTACAATAGTTTTGCGGTTTTCCATTCCGGCAGTAGCTGGTTTTTTAATGATTACGTTTCCAATTTCGTCTTTAATGGTTTCCAATCCTAATTTCTGACCGAATTCCATCATAAAAGCAATTACACGTTCTTCTTTTTTAGATGGACGAGGAACTGCATTTAAATCGGCAAATTTGTTCCAAAGAGCTGACGGTTCTAAATTTCTTACTTCTTGACTCATTTTATTTATGTTCTTAGTTTGTAGTTTAATGTTTCTTTTTACTTTTTACTTGGACTTTTCTGAGAATGCCAAAGTTACAAAGTTTAATTTCTTTAGTAAATGAATTTCTAATTATATTTACATTTTAAAATTCATTTTGTGAAGAAAAAATATTTTTTGCCCATTTTTTTATTTGTTCAAATTATTCTGATTAAGATTTTAGCTCTTTTTCCTGAATTTATTGAACAGTATTATAGCAATGGTTTGTATGCGTATATTTCTAAGTTCAGTAGAATTGTTTTAGGCTGGATTCCTTTTTCTGTTGGCGATTTGGCTTATACAATATTGATTTTCTTTATTTTGAGATGGATTTATAAAAACCGAATTGGCTTTTTCAAGAATTGGAGAGCAAACGGATTAACAGTTTTGAGTTTTATTTCAGTTCTATATTTTTTGTTTCATTTTTTATGGGGAATGAACTATTACCGAATTCCATTACATGAAAAAATTGGTATTGAAAAAGAATATACCAAAGAACAATTGCAAGCTTTAACAGTGAAATTAATTGCTAAAACAAACGCGTTGCAATTTCAATTAGCTAAAGATTCTACCAAAAAAGTAATCTTCAACTATACAGAAGAAAAAATGTATGAGATGTCGCCCAATGGTTATGCTTCTTTACAAAAACCTTTGTCTTCAATTCAATATAAAAACGAAAGTATAAAGTCTTCATTATATAGTTTATCCTTAAGTTATATGGGTTTTGGTGGGTATTTGAATCCGTTTACCAATGAAGCTCAAGTTAATTCTTTGAAACCGAAATTTACTTCACCATTAACTATTTGTCATGAAATGGCGCATCAAACCGGAATTGGTTCAGAAAGTGATTGCAATTTTATTGGTTTTATGGCATCTTCGAGCCATAAAGATTTATATTTTCAATATTCTGCCTATGCTTTTGCCTTGAATTATTGTTTATATAATTTAGAAATGATGGAAGAAGGCAGTACTAAATCGTACAAAAAACAAATTAATAAAGGTGTGATCGAAAATTTTAAAGAAAACAAAACCTTTTGGAAACAATATCATACCTTTATTGATAGTTTTTTTGAATACTTTTACGACAAGTTTTTGAAACTCAATCAGCAAAAAGATGGAATGGAAAGTTATAGTAAATTTGTTGGTTTGTTGGTGAATTACGATTTAAAATATGATGTAACTCATGGAAATTAACCCATCAATAAACGGTTGGATTGAAAAATATTTGAATCAGTATGCGAATGACATTTATCGTTATGATACTGATGAAGATTTCTTTTTGGCTTGTCAGAAAAGTGGTTTAATTTATGGTTACGTAGTCAATTACCACTTGAATTCTGAAATTGATGATGAAAAATGGGATAATTTAGAAAAAACAAAAATTGGTTTTTTATCCACTTTGTTTGCTTTATATAAAACCCAAAAAGGAAATGAAGTTGAAGAATTTATTGAAACCATCATTCAGTTTTATGATCAAATTTCGAAAGGGAAATTTAGTTTCGTAAAAATGGTTTTACCAGATTTAAATTCGTTTCAAAAATTAGAAAGTATCATCAATGAACGTTTGCAAACGAATGATAATATTGTAACCAAAAACTTCACTCAAATGGTTACCAATTTGATGCTTTTTATTGATGTGTTAGCATTCGAATTTTACCTAAAAAATGATTTCATAAGTTTAGATTTTTTTAAAGATTTAGAACGTAAATGTATGGCATTAATTATGCTTTCATTAAATGTGAAAATTGATAAATCGGAGTACGATACTTTATTGCTAAAAATGTTTGAAAATTCGTTGCGATATTCTAAAATTTCTAAGATAAAACCAGACGAAATTTTAAATGTAATTTTTGAAGGAAATAGATCTGTTTTACA
>CAMLRV010000243.1 GCA_946482495.1 uncultured Flavobacteriia bacterium | reverse complement strand
TAATAATTCTGCTAAATACGAACCGTCTTGCCCGTTAATACCTGTAATTAATGCTATTTTCATTTTTTAAAAACTTCTAGAATTGAAAGGTCAAATATAACATTATCTACTCAATTGGCATTACATATTTTCCAATTTATTTGCCCAAAACAAACTTGATTGCCAGTGCTTGTTAATTTCTTTAAATGATTTAAATGGATTTTTCCAATGTATTGATTTTATGAAGTATAAAATCTTATAGCCACTTTGCTGTTCCTTTGTTTTGTATTTTATCAAATTAAGCATGATTGTTGGTGAAGGCTTTGGCATAATTTTCTCGTCATGCCATGGCAATATTGGCTTAGTTCTAAAACCTCCCATTGGAGCTTTCAAATGGAGTATACTCAGAAATGGCACACAAATTATATCTACACCAATGTTTCTTAGCTGCATTCCAAAATCGAAATCTTCACCATAACAAAACTCATAATTTTTATCAAATTTAACTTGGCTCAATAATTCCGATTTGATAAATGAATTACCTGAACCGTAAATGGTAGTTTGATGAATTTTATCATACACAATTGTTTCTCCCAATTGTGGATATGCCGTAATTAAAGCTTTTAAATCATAAAAATAAATGGCTTTACATACATTTTCCAATAAATCAAATTCAAAAGAATTATCATCATCATTTAAAAAAACCCAATCGCTACTAACTTTACTTAAAGCAATGTTTCTAGCATTACATGCACCAGGTTGATGTGTAAAAGTATGATCAATTTCAAATGGCCAAACAGTATCAAAAATAAAATCTAAGCCTGAAGTTGAATTAGGTTGTGGATTTTGCTCCACGATTATGACTTTTTTCGGTAAAAAAGATTGTTTTTTTAAATCGAGCAAGACATCATAAACATATTTTTCTCTTCCAATTGTTGGAATAATTACATCTAAACTTATCTCATTACCATTTCCCTTTAATTTATCATCAAAAACATTAAAAGTTATAGTAGAAGTTTTTTTAACCTTTGAAACAAACAAACTTAAAAACAAAGGCAAAATATCAAATGACTTACCTTTAAACAATCTCACAAAAAAAAGAAAAAACAACCATTGAGATTTGTAATGTTGCTTGACAAATTGATATAATTGAAAGCTGGATTGTATTTGCTTTTTTTCTACTTCATTCTTTACTAATAAAGGTTCAGAATTACAAAATAAACCATTTAAACTAAATACAAATCCAATAGAATGTAATAAATAATTGGGGTTTTCTTTCTTATTTTCAATTTGCGAATTAAGTTTATTTAAAACACTTGCATGAGTGGCACCAATAGCAGCTGAAATTCTCCAAGATGCATGATTTATATTTTTAGGCATTTTAAACAGACTATTATGGTCTATAAAACCTAAATCTTCAGAAAGATAATTATTCTCAAAAGGATTAAAATGAATAATCGTTTCATTTTTCCCTAATAGTTTTTCAATATCATTAAAATTGACTACTGATACTAATTCTTCATGAACCCAAACAATTATTTCGCTGTGAAATTCTTTTGCTTTTTGAAATATAGTTTCGCCAAAAGTTCCTGAAAAATTTAAAACTTCTCCGGAATTATTTTTTACTAAAACTACTTTATTGTTATTGTGAATTATAATAATCATTTGGTATTATTTTATAACATTAAATGGTTTATCACCAATAATTGCTGCATATTTCGAAAATCCACTATTATACATTTTATCAATTTTTAATAAAAAAACTTGCTCTCCTTTAGAAAGAAAATAAAAATCTGTAAATGTTTTTAAATGCTCTTGAACACTTGAAGAATCACTTTTTACATCCACATGTTTAGGAGTTCCTGAAAGCGTTTTAAAATTCGTTTTTTCTTTGATCACATTTAAAAAAACAACGCTATCTGATAAAACATAAATTGGTAGTTCTGAATTTTCTCGACTTATAACATTTAACTTTTCAATAATTTTATTCGCTAAAATACTTTTTTCATCATCATTTAAAACTGAGGAAGTAGTATCTGCAAAATCGCCCATTAATGTGGTAAACCTAGTATGACAAACAATATTTTTCTCTTGTGGAAGTTTCTCCAATTCTTTTTCTAACAATGCAGATTTTTTAAATAATTGATCATAATTATTTCTCCAAGTCTTATTAATTTCAAGATCAGAAAACTCTGGATGTATTGTTTTTAAATAATCAACATTACAATACACAAAGTATTTTTTATTTTTTGATGCGCGAATTAACTCTAAAGGATTAACTTGAAAGTCATTCATTAAATACAGAACTTTATCCTGAAACGGATTAAATTTTAAATTATCCATTGCCCAATTGACTTCATTTGGTTCTAAAAAATCGGACAATTTAAATGGATGATTAAAATGAATTTTAAAATCCATATTCTTTTTTTTGGCCACTTCGTAAAAAGAAATAACACCTTTTAATCGATCTAATAAGCCCCCATGAGAAACTACTCCATCAAAACAAACAATAATAGTAGCCTGATTCGGCTTACTAAAACCAATAGATTTTAATAAATGTAAATAAATTTTTAGCAGACTAAATGCTCGACTTAAAATCTGTTTAATTTTTTTCATTTTTAATTATCTTTTTGTAAAAGTCAATATTTTGATTGGCAATTAGATTAATTTCAAAATGAGATAAAATTCTTGCTTTGGCATTTTGCTCTATATTTTCTCTCAAAGAAGTATCTGCTAATAATTGCAAAATTTTATTTGCATATTCTTGATGATCAGTAGGATAAACCGTAAATCCAGAAACACCATTTTCTACAATTTCATTTCCCCAACCAATATTAGAAGCCACTATTGCTTTCTCCATTGCCATGGCTTCTAACCAGGAAACTGGCAACGCTTCGGCGAAAGTTGGAAACACACAAACTGTTGCCGTTTCAATTTGTTTTTTCACTTCAGAATAAGCAACTGGTCCGAAATACCTAACTTTTTCTAACGCACTTGGCGTGAATAATTTCTGCATCATTTGCCATGTAGAAGAATTTCCAGAAATAACATCAGAACTATCTTTACCAACTAAAACCAATTGTGCATTTGGGTTTTTCTCATGAATAATATTAAATGCATGAGGCAATTCTAACAAACCTTTTTTGCGAATTAAAGTACCAAAATATAAAATAAGATTAGCATTTTGATTAGAAATTGTTCCGCTTTTTTGAAATAAGTTTATATCAATTCCGTTATGAATTATAGAATAGTTGTGATTTAATTTAAAAACCTCATTTGTCATTTTTGCTGTATACGCACTTACAGAAATATGTCCGTCAGCTTTTTGTAAGGCTCTTTTTTCGTGAAATTTATTAATCCATTTAACTGGACGATTATCTAGATGACAAAAATATGTATCGCTACCATTTAATTTAATCA
>CAMLRV010000242.1 GCA_946482495.1 uncultured Flavobacteriia bacterium | reverse complement strand
GATTCTATATTTACATCATTCAACAATGAAAATCACAAAAAAATGACGTTTTGTGAAAATTACTAAATTTTTAATATTCTAAAACTAAACCCCAAATTAGTTAATATAAATATTACCATAAATTTATTAGTTCTTTTTTATAATTATTATAGATTTCTTTACTGCACAAAAAATCAACCTACTAATACCTAACTTCTTTGGTGTTTTTTCTAGTATAAAAGAAAGCTTTACAAAATCTTATTATAAAAACTACCTGATACATTAATATTAAAATTTCAAAGCTTAACCGCAGAAAATTCTGAAATTATTTTTAACAAGTGTTTAATTATAAAAATGTAATATGTGGAATAAAATTATTTTTTCATTTTACCTACTTTCAGTTTCCGCTTTCGGACAAGTAGGAATCAACACACAAGATCCAAATAGCGATTCGTATTTGGAATTAGCATCAAACGACAAGGGTTTGTTAGTCCCACGACTTAATTTAGTTGCCATAAATAATCCAGCACCACTTTCAGCACATGTTGCAGGAATGGTTGTTTACAATACTGGATCTTCTGGCTCGATGGAAAACATTGTTTATCCTGGTCTTTATATTAATAGTGGAACAAGTTGGGAACGCTTAGAACCCAATACCACACAAATTGGAGAAGTGAAACATAGTTTTGCAACAGCTGATCATGACGGCTGGTATCTATTAAACGGAAGAGCTAAAACTACCTTATCACCTACTGCACAATCAGCTGCTACTATTATAGGATATGGAGCCAATATTCCTGACGCCACGGACCGATTTTTAAAAACCGTAAATACTGCCGAAACAGTTGCCGTTCAAGGAGGAACAAATACTTTTACTATAAGCCAAGCGAACTTACCGAATGTGAATTTTTTAGGTTCTACTAGTAATGATGGTGGTCATAGCCATCAAGTAGATAGTTATCAAGGCAATCAGAATGTTGGTTTACTTTCTACAAGCGCTTTAACTTTATTCACCATTCATAGAGTAGCAGAAAATGATAATGTTGGAACCATTAACAGAAATACAAGCACAAGTGCCAATCATTCTCATACAGTTACTGTAAATTCGGGTGGAACAGGCGCAAATGTAACTCGAGTTCCTGCTTATTTATCAACCAATGTTTTTGTGTATTTAGGTCTTTAAAATTATAGATTATGAAAAAAATAATATATTTCTTAGCCTTCTCATTTCCTTCAGTAATATTCTCACAAGTTGGATTTGGAACTTCAGTTGTAAACGACAATTCAGCCATAGAAATTGGAACAGACACTTCTATAAAAGGTTTGCTACTTACCAGAATTTATTTGGTAGATTGTGCCACTGCTACTCCATTAACTGCACACGAAGAAGGAATGGTTGTGTATAATTTAGCCACTAGCGGAACAGGCGCAATTGCTGTTACACCAGGGTTTTACTATAACAATGGAAGAATGTGGATTCGTTTAGATACAAATCCTACTAAAATTGGCGATATTAAATACAGTTATGCTATTAGTGATCATAGCGGTTGGTATTTATTAAATGGAAGAACTATTGCTTCGCTACCTACAAATGCTCAAAATGTTGCCAATAGTTTAGGAATGTCTATCAATATTCCAAATGCCACCAATAGAGTTTTAAAAGCAAAAGGCGCTGAAGCTTTATATAGTACAGGTGGTTCTAACACTACAATTATACATCAGAACCAATTACCAAATGTAAACTTCATAGGAACAACAAGTGATAATGGTGCACACTCTCATTCGTTTGGAGATAGATATCATTCTAGTGACGAAGATTTGAATGTAGTTACTTCATTATTAGGAATTTTAGGAGCAATAGTTTTAAATATTTTAGACAATAATGTGGGCGACAAAGATGAAGTCGTTTCAGGAGATACAAGTTCAAGTGCTGGAGCACATACACATGTTGCAACTATAAATTCTGGAGGTTCTGGAAATACATTACCAGAAGTAAGTTCTATTCAGTTAAATGCATTTGTTTATTTAGGTAGATAAAATTCACCATCAAAAAAATTATGCCATGAAAAAAATTACATTTTTATTTTTAATGATTGTATCAAGTCAAAATATACTTTCTCAAAACGTTGGTATTAACACTTCCAATCCAAATTCAAATGCTTTATTAGATGTTCCTTCAACAAACAAAGGCGCATTGATGTCGAGAACAGCGCTTTCTACAACTACCTTAAGCACACCATTATCGGCGCATGTGGAAGGAATGGTAGTATATAATACCACAAACAATTTAAGTACGATTCCAATTTCTGTTCAACCATCTTTATATTATAATGATGGTACGAAGTGGGTTTTAATGGGACCAACAGGAAGAAAAATTGGAGATATTAAACAAATAGCAGCTGCTAAAGCGGATCATGATGGCTGGATTTTAATGGATGGACGATCAATTTCGTCCTTAACTTCCATTCAACAAATAAATGCTACTGCGTTAGGTTTTATTGGAACTATTCCGAATGTAACTGATACTTATATGAAAGCTACAAATGGTGTTGGAACGGGAAACATAAGTTCAGGAAATACATTTACGTTAACTCAAGCACAATTACCTAATGTAAATTTTACTGGAACAACATCTAGTGCCGGAGCACACACACATACTTATAGTGATACCAACACACAATCGGAGACTTTAGGATTGGCAACAAATATTATTGCACTATTACCCATATTAAACATTGTGGTTGCTGCTCCAGATAATTTATCAGTTTTTTCTGGAACAACTGCTACAGATGGTGCACATACACATTCGCTTTCGATTCCGTCAGGAGGAAGTGACGTTGCTATTACTCAAAAGCCAAATTATTTAAGTGTGAATACGTATATCTTTTTAGGAATTTAAAAGCAAAAATCTACCCTATTCTTAATCCGTTTTTCATATTATGATTTGGCGATAAAAGCGAAACCACATTATCATCACCCACCACGCCTAAAACCAAACATTCACTCATAAAATTGGCAATTTGTTTCGGAGGAAAATTGACTACAGCAATGATTTGTTTATCAATTAAATCCTCTAATTGATATAGTTTAGTAATTTGTGCAGATGATTTTTTGATTCCAAATTCACCAAAATCAATCGTGACTTTATAAGCCGGAATTCTTGCTTCTTTAAAAACTTCCGCATGAATTATAGTTCCAATACGCATTTCAACTTTAGTGAAATCTGAAAAAGATATTGTTGACATAAATTTACTTTCTACTTTTTACTGGCTCTTTTTACTTTTTACTTGGCTCTTTTTATTTCAAACGCTCCAAAATACCTTTTCGCTTTACAATATTTTTATAATCCCATTGGATAACTTTCGATTTATCAATCCAACGAATCACATCATCTTTATTAATTTGAGTAACAGCTGTATATCTTTTA
>CAMLRV010000241.1 GCA_946482495.1 uncultured Flavobacteriia bacterium | reverse complement strand
CTTCGATACGGATATCGTGAGATTTTCCAGTTCCTTTATCAGTAGCAGAAACTTTAATGATACCATTTGCATCAATATCGAAAGTTACTTCAATTTGAGGAATACCTCTTGCTGCTGGTGGAATACCATCTAAATGGAAACGACCAATAGTTTTGTTATCTGCAGCCATTGTTCTTTCACCTTGAATTACGTGAATTTCAACACTTGGTTGGTTATCTGCTGCAGTTGAGAATACTTGCGATTTTTTAGTTGGGATAGTTGTATTAGCCTCAATTAATTTAGTCATTACATTACCCATAGTTTCAATTCCTAATGATAAAGGCGTAACGTCTAATAATAATACGTCTTTTACATCACCAGTTAAAACTCCACCTTGAATAGCTGCACCAATAGCTACAACTTCATCAGGATTTACTCCTTTAGATGGTTTTTTGTTGAAGAATTTTTCTACTTGTTCTTGAATAACTGGGATACGAGTAGAACCTCCAACTAAAATTACTTCATCAATATCAGAAACTGATAAACCAGCATCTTTTAAAGCTTTAGCAACTGGCTCCATAGAACGTTTTACTAAACTATCTGCTAATTGTTCAAATTTAGCACGAGTTAAAGTTTGAACTAAGTGTTTTGGTCCTGAAGCAGTAGCAGTAACGTATGGTAAATTGATTTCAGTTTGAGTTGAAGCAGATAATTCAATCTTAGCTTTTTCAGCAGCTTCTTTTAAACGTTGTAAAGCAGTTGGGTCTTGTCTTAAATCTAAACCTTCAGCAGCATTAAATTCGTTTGCTAACCAGTCAATAATTACTTGATCAAAATCATCTCCTCCTAAGTGAGTATCTCCGTTTGTAGATAATACTTCAAAAACACCATCTCCTAATTCTAAGATAGAGATATCGAAAGTACCACCACCTAAATCGAATACTGCAATTTTTTGGTCAGTACCTTGTTTGTCTAATCCATAAGCTAATGCCGCAGCAGTTGGCTCATTGATAATTCTCATCACTTTTAAACCAGCAATTTCTCCAGCTTCTTTTGTTGCTTGACGTTGTGCATCGTTAAAATATGCAGGAACAGTAATAACTGCTTCTGAAACTGAATGACCTAAATAGTCTTCAGCAGTTTTTTTCATTTTTTGTAAAGTCATTGCTGATAATTCTTGTGGCGTATATAAACGTCCATCAATGTCAACACGTGGTGTGTCGTTATCACCTTTAACTACTTTGTAGGCAACAGTTGAAGCTTCTTTTGCGCTTTCTGAATATTTGTTACCCATAAATCTTTTAATAGAAGCGATAGTTTTAGTTGGGTTTGTTACTGCTTGTCTTTTTGCAGCATCACCAATTTTAATCTCGCCACCTTCTACAAATGCAATTACAGATGGTGTTGTTCTTTTTCCTTCTGCATTAGCAATTACAACTGGTTCTCCACCTTCCATTACAGAAACACAAGAATTGGTTGTACCTAAATCGATTCCAATAATCTTACTCATTTTATTTAATTTTAATTTTTATTCGGTTTATTTTTTAAACTCTTTTTGGATAAGTCAAGTTCTGTGCCAAGATAAAATACGTATAGAAATTGTCAGAAATTCTATTTTTGGCATAAATTATTATGACAAAGTGTCATTTTATATTTTGTTAGTCGATAGATTTTCTGTCAGAAAGTGTTTTTCTATAATAATCATTAAAGAAGATAATTGTAAGAAAAGCCAAAGTATAAATGAATAAATCTTCAAAAGAAAAAGTATTTCCTGCTACGATTCTTAAAATTCTGTTTTTTTCCAAATTGAAATAGGTTAAAACTTGAAAATATTGGATGATTTCCACAGTAAAAGCAAATACTAAAACACTAAGTGCGATTTTATTTTTATTGGTGTTGATAAAACTTAATGCGAAAAAATAAACTAAGAAAATCACCAAATAATCACCAAAATAAGGTCTAATGAAATTATCATTAATATAAATGGCGATACAGACTTCAATGATAAATATCAAAAGGAAAATCAAGAAATATTTCAAATTGAATTTAAACATTAGGAATTCGATTTAAACAAAATGTTTTTATTGAAAACTACTATTGAAATTCCTATTAAACTGTAAGCAATCATTTGCGAAAACTGAATGTCTTCTTTAAAATAAAATAATGCTAAAATGAAATTAATTAAAGGATTCGTATACATCAAAATTCCAACTGCAGATGAATTCATTCCTTTCAAAGCAAATAAATTTAGGAATAACGGAATAATCGTAAATAAAACCACAATCAATCCCATCATCATATAAAACAAACTTTCGGTGGGAACTGCCGCGCCATAATTCGGATAAAACGGTAATAAAACAATACTCGCAATAACTAATTGAATGGTTAGAATTAAGAATTTATCAAACTCATTATTTCGTCGCTGACTAATTAAATATAAGGCAAAAGTGGTAGCAATAACAAAACTATAAATCAATTCTGTAGCGTGTCCGTAAGATAAAATTGCACAGCTAATTACACATATAGCAACCGCAATCCATTGCCAATTGTCTAATTTCTCTTTTAAAATAATAAAAGCCAAAACAGTGGTTATAATCGGGCAAATTAAATAGGCGAGTGATGCCGATTGTAAACTCACATGGTTTACGGCATACATAAATAAAAACCAGTTAAATACTAATAAAAATCCGCCAGAAATGGTAAGTAAAAGTGTATTTCTTTTTTTCTTTTTTGAGAAAGATTGAAATAATTCTAAGCTTTTTTTTAATAATTCTCTTCTGAAAATGAAGTTGATAATCAGTAATAAAGTCGTAGAGAAAAATACACGATAAAATAAAATATCTAATGAAGGATAATTGTGTAAAGGTTTTATAGCTAAACTAAAGAATCCCCAAATAATAAAAGCGATTAAAGCTGCTGAATAATATTTATTAAACTTCATTTTAATTATTTTTTTGCAAAGATATGTATTAATGTGTCAATTAATTGATGTGTTGATGTGCCAATGTTTTGTTAAAAAACTTCAAGCATCCAGCTTCCAACTTCAAACTTAACACTATCTTTGCGGTTCAAAATACAAATATGACTTTTCAAGATTTAAATTTACATAGAAATATCCTTCAAGTTTTAGCTGAAGAAAATTATAACGAACCAACTCCTATTCAACAACAAGCCATTCCTATCATTTTAGAAGAAGATGATTTAGTGGGTTGTGCACAAACTGGTACTGGAAAAACAGCCGCTTTTGCGATTCCGATTTTAAATTATTTGCATCCAATTGTGGGTTCCAAAAGTAAGAGAAAAGTGATTAGAACTTTAGTTTTAGCACCAACTCGTGAGTTAGCTCACCAAATCCAAGATAGTTTTGAAACGTACGGAAAATACATGAATACCAAATCAATGGTAATTTATGGTGGTGTAAGTCAGGTGCCACAAGTACAA
>CAMLRV010000240.1 GCA_946482495.1 uncultured Flavobacteriia bacterium | reverse complement strand
AACTGTTGCGTTAGTTATTGCTACAGCGGTTTTGAAGGTTTGTTTTACCCCATCATTTTTTGGAAAATAATCTTGGGCAAAACCTAAATTAATAGCCAACAAGACTATTAAGAATTTAAATATTCGCATAGTTAGTTTTTTAGTTGGCTAAAAATAGAAAAATAATTATTAAGATTTACTTCTGAATAGATTTTTAACAGTTATCATATTTAGTGGAAATTCTAAAATAACATGAGTTAAACTCAATAAATACAACCAATATAATCCTGTTTTGTAATTGTAGATGTAAAGAGCAACTGATATAATCCAAATTAGTAGGATTGCGTAAATTTTTGTTTTGGACGTTTTATGCCATTGAATGATGGAAGTTTTTGAAAACCAATTTAAGTAATGATACGTATAAGCAAAAGCGATGATTTGCATTGTTCTTATACCAAAATTTGAAAAATAAATGTCTTGACTTGCTAAGATTTCTTTATTTAAAATGGAGAATACAGCTACATTAAGTTCTTCAAATGAGTTATATGTATTTCCAATATCTTCCATAAAAAAAGTAGAATTCAAATTATCTGTAATTAAGTATAAACTTGTAACTATGAACACAATACATGTTATTAATGACCATTTGTTCTTCGTTTTTAAAAATCCAGATAAAATAAAAATTCCTGTAAAAATAAAAACGTGAATTAGTGATGGAAGGAAAATTGAAAATACGGCATGAAAACTTTTTCTGAAATAATAGGCAGTTACAAATCCAATACAAACAAATAGCAAAAATTTCCAATTTTTATGTAGGTCTTCATTATTTGTCGAATTAAATATCGCAACTAAAAAAGTAAAAAATATCAGAAATGGAATGATAGTTTTTAAGAAGGATAAACTTGGAATATAAACAATGCTTCCGATTAAAAGTATTGGAACCAATAAATAGAAAACATTATTTTTATGATTAAGAAAATAGTTTCGTTGTTGTAACCAATTTATTTCTGTGAGATAGTGAAGCGGACCTAAAAACGCATACACAAAAATAAAGGTTTGAAAAGGCAAAATATATGCGAAAACTCCAGAAAGAAGAATTAGAAAAATATTGAGTATGTCAATATTCAATTTTGGCATTATAAATTTTGATTTCTTAGATTGATTTTGTTTTAAAAGAAATAGATGTAACTATAATTTTAAAAAATAGTTACATCTATTATTCTTAGAATATTTTATTCTTCTGAAGAAGTAGTTTCTTCATTTTTTTCAACAAGTACTTCTTGTCTTGACATTTTTTGTTCTTTATTACCAAAGAAGAATTTTTTCACCACTCCAAATGCAGCGATAAGTCCGATTACAATGAATTTTCCAAATTTAGCTAAAACAGCAAAGAATCCAACTTTTGCTAAAACTTTTCCAGCAATTAACCCACCAATTGTCCATTCGGCAACATGGTCGTTATCTTCATCAAAATCAGAATATTTAAATCCGTCTTTGTACTGTATACTTTTAATAATTGATGGAATACTTTTTTTAACATCATTTAATTGTGCCATTCCAGCAACTGCGGAAATATTATACATTCCTTTTCTTCCTAAAACTCTTAAATCGTAATTTAAAGTATTAGCTTTATCTGTTCCGAATTTTAATTCTTTAGCCCAATGTAAAACTTTTAAGTTGCTATCATAATAGGGTTTTGAAGCCCAACCTACTAATTCTATACTTGGAAAACCTTGTGCCGCTCTGTCTGGATTTGCTGCAGTAATTTCTTCTTTCATGTCTTTTAATAAATCGTCATAATTTATTTCATCAGCATCATTATCTTTTACGAAACCATCTTCAACATAATTAATAACAAACATCCAACTGTCATCTTCAGTAACACCTTTATTTTCTGGTAAAATTGATCCTAAAATTGTTGGATCTTCTGGATTTCCCCAGATATCTTTTAATACTTTTTGTGTTTGTGGCCCATCTAAAAATTTAAAACCTTTTGGTACATTTAAAGTGGCATTACCTGAAGAAAAATTAATAGTTCCAGTTTGATATTTTAATTCTGAAATGATTTTTAGCATTTTTTCAAGTTCTTTATCAACTTGTTCCTCGGTTTGGGCAAACATAATTGATGTGCATACAAAAAGTAATAAGGCAAAGATTTTTTTCATAATTGATTTTTAAGGTTTGTTTATATTAAGTTTTATCTTTTTAGTAATAAGTAGCCGTTCATTGGAGTAGGATAGTCGTTGTCATTTAAGTATAAAATGTAGTAATAAGTTCCGCCTGGAGCATCTTCATTACCTACCGCATTTTCCGCTTTTCCATTCCAATCAGGTTTGGAATTATCTCCTGTCCAAATTAATCTTCCCCAGCGATTATAAACTTCTAATTTAAAATTGATAAAAATGTTTCTTAAACCATCTATAAAGAAAAAATCGTTTAAGCCATCATTATTTGGAGAAACAGCATTATAAACTATTGGAGGGCAATTTCTTGAAAGTAATTGAAAGTTTGTTATGGAAACACATCCATCCGTATTTTCAATTCGAACCCAAATGGTTTTTGGAGTCGTTAATGCTTCATAATTTGAGATATTAATTATTCCATTAGTTTCAGCAATAGCATCATTTTCAGTCTCATAAAAAGTAACTACATCAGTTGCATTTATTTTTATGCTATCAACGTATGAAGAAAAGTTAAAAATGGCTCTTGTTAATCCTAAATTGCAACTTAATAAGTTTTCTGGTGTATTAAATTCTGGCGAAACAATGAATCCAATTGGTAAAGAAAATGAATTATTTGTTTCCGAAATTTCATTATAAATTCCGGTTCCATTTCCAGTGTCATCAACAGAAGCAGTTAAAGTGAAGTTTAAAGGAATTGAAGCAGGAATCGTGATTGTAATGGTTCCGTTTTCTGAACCATCTATTGGAATGATATTTTGTGTAAAAGCGGAACCAACAACAATACCATCAGCATAAAAAGTAATTGGTGTGTTGGCTAATAAATCGGCTGTTGAATTAAAATTTGTAACGGTATAATTTAGAGTAAGCTCTCTGGAATTACAACTAACAGTAGGGTCTAAAAAAGTAATTCGAGCATCGGGTAACTGACTATTTAATTTGGTTACAATTGCGTTTACCATTACATAATCTTGACCAGAAGTTAACTGAATTAATGCAGAAGTGTCACCAATTCCAATATTGTTTTGAATATTATAAATATCCAAATCCATATTATAGAGCGCACTAGAATTAGTGACCGAATTGGTTCCGTTAAAGGCATTGTTGGCGGGGTTTAAAGGCGGATTACTAATGATGTTACCATTAATTCGTAACGTTTCGTTAACTGCTAAACCACTATCACCTTCCCAAGCTAAAAATCCAATTTTTGCATCAACGTTATCAATTACATTTAAAGCATTCAATGGAACATCTAAAAAGTTTTGTAAAATAGAAACTACTTGCATTCCATCGTAAATATTCAATTG
>CAMLRV010000239.1 GCA_946482495.1 uncultured Flavobacteriia bacterium | reverse complement strand
GTTTACGAAATTCCGGAAGGAACAAAAGCAAGTAAAGGAAGAGCTATACAAAACATCATTAATATCGAACCAGATGATAAAGTGAAAGCTTACATCTGTACGCAAGATTTAAAAGACCAAGATTACATTAAGAGTCATAATTTAATTATGGTGACTAAAGAAGGTCAGGTTAAGAAAACATCTTTAGAAAAATATTCTAAACCACGTGTAAACGGAGTTGCGGCAATTACAATTAAAGAAGGAGACGAATTATTAGGAGCTAAATTAACTAATGGTGATAGTCAAGTTTTAATTGCAGGAAAATCAGGTAAAATTGTTCGTTTCGAAGAAGAAAAAACACGTCCGATGGGTCGTACTGCTTCTGGAGTTAGAGGAATTACTTTAGCAAATGATAAAGATGAAGTAATCGGAATTGTAACTGTAAATAAAGAAGACGTTAACGATACTCAAATTTTAGTAGTAACTGAAAACGGATACGGTAAACGTACTAAATTAGTTGACGAAGATGGAGAAGATGTGTACAGAATTACGAATCGTGGTGGTAAAGGTGTGAAAACATTAAATATCACTGAGAAAACAGGTTCGTTAATCGCAATTAATAATGTTACAGATGAAGATGATTTAATGATTATCAACAAATCTGGATTAACTATTCGTATGCGTGTTGATGATTTAAGAGTTATGGGGCGTGCTACTCAAGGAGTTCGATTAATTAATATTAAAGGAACTGATTCTATCGCTGCAGTTACAAAAGTATTACGTGAAGATGAAGAAGTTGTAGAATTAGACGAAGATGGAAATCCAATAGAAAATTCTAACGACGAAATTTCAGAAGATGAAACTTCAGAAGATAATACTACCGATGTTGAATCTGAGAACAACGAAGAATAAAAATAATTTTTTTAAGCCCAATTCGTTGGGCTTTTCTTTAACCTAAAAATTTATATAATGAAAAAATTAGTATTAGGAATTTCGCTTTTGGCAGCAACTACAACTTTTGCTCAAAAAGATGAATTAAAAACATTAAAAAAAATATACGAAAAAGATGAAATTACCGCTGAAGAGTTAGGTAATTATAGAGGTGCGCTTACAAAATTACAAACGTTAGCAACTACTGATGATGACAAAGTAGCGACTAATTTTTATAGTGCGATGGCACCATTTGTAGAAATGGCATCTTTTGGAGCGCAACCCACTCCGCAACAAATTTCTAAAGTTTTAAATCCTGAAGCATTTTCTAAATGGGCAGAAGGAATGCGCGCTACTTTAGATTACGAAGCGAAAACAGGTAAAAAGAATTTTACGGCTGATATTAACGAAACGATTGATTCTATGAAGCCAATTTTTTCGCAAATGGCCTTGACTTTTAACAATGCTAAAAAATATAAAGAAGCTTCAAGAGTTTTTTATAACACCTATAGATTAGATAATAAAGATGTTTCTAACTTGGAAAATGCTGCAATTACTGCTTTACAAGCTTCTGATTATGAAAATGCAGATAAGTATTACAGAGAAATCAAAGCGGTTGGTTTTAAAGGTACAGGTTTAGCTAAATTTGAAACAACTGAACTTGGTGTGCAAAAAATTTTAGCAGGTATTGCTTTTGAAACTAAGAATTATGAAGTAGCTAAAAAAGAATACGCTGCTTTAAATAAATTAGAACCTAACAATATTCAGGCTCAAATTACGGAAGCAACTTGCTATTATTTAACCAATGATTTAGCTTCTTACCAAAAAATGATTGCTGCTATTTTAGCAAAAGATCCTAATAATGCACAATTGCAATATAATGTTGGGTATTTAACTTTAGCTGATGATGAAAAATTAGTAGAAGAAATTAATGCTAATTTAAGTAATCCTAAAAAATACGAAGAATTAATGACAAAACGTAAAGCTATGTTTACTACAGCTTTACCATATTTTGAAAAAGCATATCAATTAAATGCTACGGATGAAAACACTAAAACAATTTTAAAATTAACCTACGAAACATTAGGTATGAAAGATAAAGCGGCTTCAGTTAAATAATAAAAAAATCCCCAATGAAAATTGGGGATTTTTTTTAACTATTAATTTGCAGCTTCTACTAATCTTATAAATTCACTTCGGTAACCATCAATGTCTTTAGCTTTTGATTTGTTGGCTAATTCTAAGATATCACTTTTATTTTTGTTTGTTATTAATTTTGAATCTCTTAATTTCAATCCAAACCATGCAACTGCTGTACAAAACTTGAAATCGTCACTGCAATTTTCTAACGAAATAGTTTTGTTTTCAATTGTTTGAGTTAATTCGATACTTTTATTACCATCTGGTTTTTTATATCTAAATTTAATTGTAGCTAATTCATTTGATAAATTATTTGTATTTGGTTTGGTGCTAAAATATTTTAATTCAATAGGCTCAGAAGAAAAATTACTTTTTACACCAACAGGAATAATTTCATATAAAGCAGTAACGGTATGTCCGCTTCCTAATTCACCAGCATCAATAGCATCATTGGTGAAATCTTCGTTGCGTAATTTTCTGTTTTCATACCCAATTAAACGATAATTTTGAACCTGTTTCGGATTGAATTCGATTTGAATTTTAACATCTTTGGCAATAGCAAACATACTTCCTTTAAATTCTTTGCCTAAAAATCGATTCGCCTCTTGTAAATTATCGATGTAGGCATAATTTCCATTTCCATGATCCGCTAATTTTTCTAATTTCGAATCTTTGTAATTTCCCATTCCATAACCTAAGCATGTTAAAAACACTTCACTTTCTCTTTTTTCTTCAATTAGTGTAAGCATATCGCTATCTGACGAAGCGCCAACATTGAAATCACCATCGGTAGCAATAATCACACGGTTATTTCCATTTTTGATAAAGTTTTCTTCAGCTATTTTATAAGCTAATTTAATTCCTTCTCCGCCTGCCGTACTTCCGCCTGCTTTTAAGTTTTCTAAAGCAGTAATAATTTTTTCTTTTTCGTTTCCAGAAGTCGGTGGTAAAACTAAACCTGCAGCTCCCGCATAAACTACAATACTAATTTTATCGTCTTTTCTTAATTGATTGGTTAATATTTTTAGAGATTGGATAACAAGTGGTAATCTGTTTTCACCACTCATAGAACCTGAAACATCAATCAAAAAAACAAAATTCGAATTGGGTAAATTTACAGATGGAATCTCTTTTCCTTGTAAACCAATTTTGACTAATTTATGATTATTGTTCCATGGGCAATCACCATATTCAGTATTGATTGAAAAAGGATTATTGTCTTTAGGTTGCTCATAAGAATATTTGAAGAAGTTCATCATTTCTTCCACTCGAACGGCATCTTTAGGAATACTTTCTCCATTATTAATGAATTTTCTTATGTTGGTATAAGAAGCATTATCTACATCAATAGAGAAAGTCGACAACGGATTTGAAGTAGAATTTTCAAATTGGTTTTCTACAAAAGATTCGTATTCATCTTGTAAAGTGCTGAAAT
>CAMLRV010000238.1 GCA_946482495.1 uncultured Flavobacteriia bacterium | reverse complement strand
TTTAACGATTGTTTAATCGGATTTCCAAATTTTGATTCATTTTTAATTTCAGTATCAGAAACACCAGGCAAAGGAAAAATGCCTAAATATTTTGTTTTTTCTCCTGAAAACATCCAATGCACGATAGTTACTACACTCACATGATTTATATTTCTATCAACCAAAGCAATATTTCCAACTAAATTGGCGCCTAAATCTGTTAAAAGTGATTTCATTTTTTCTTGTGCTTTTACCCACATATTTCTGGCTCCAATGACTGTAATTACTGGAGTATCTTTAAAAATTTGCTTTGCGAAATTACTTTTAAGAAATGAATTTACTGGAATTGATGGTGACAAATACCAAACCTGATATCCTAAAATTATTAAGTCGTATTTTTTTTCTAAAATAGAATTTGAAGGCGATTTTATTGGTGCAGGAACTTGTAAAAATGATTCTGGAAAAGCGTCAAAAAAAGCTTCTTTATTCCAAGGAAATGGAAATTCTTTTTCCATTTCAATTTTATAATGTGTTACATTAATTTCCTCTTCCGAAAAAAAAGGAAGCGTAATATTATCAAGAATTTCAGTTAATTGACCTGATTGTGAGTAATGGATAACTAATACGTTTTTCATATTAATCTAACTTTAATTTATTTTTTTAAAATTTCTAATTTTATCTTCTCTTTTCTTATGTATAAATTCACTCCATGTATTACTGTTTTCTGCATCGTAAATTTTAATTTTCTGAGAATCATCCTTTAATAATAAATCATCCGACTTACATTTCAAAATTTGAGCCGCAGCTTCCACTCCAGAATACGTTGCTCCTGTTACACCATGCGATAAAGTGCTGGCGCCACATAAATATAAATTATCAATTTCTGTTCTATTTTTATAGGAAAACGGTCCAACTTGATTCAATATTTTTTTTGTTCCATAAACATTTCCGTTTGTAGAATTTATATAATATTCATTAGTTTTTGGTGTTCCTAATTCTACTTGAACAATATGATTTCTTATTTCTGGAATTAATTCTTCCATATTATTTAGAAACTTTTCGATAATTTTTTTCTTAAACAATTCATACGCATCTGAATGATAATCCTCAGAATGATTAAATTCTTTAAAGCTGTCGTAATTTACATAAGTCACCACTTCAAAATTATGATATTTACCATTAAAACTTGCTGGATCTTTTAAAGTTGTACAACTTATAAAAAGAGCTGGGAATTTATCACCTTCAATTATATTTCCTTCACATAATGTAGCAAAATGTTGATCGATATTTTCGTTTTCAAATTTCCAAATATTTCCAGAATCGATACCATATTTGGTAACATCTAATTCCACAGTTAAAAACATAATTAACGAAGTAACCGAATATTTTGTTTTTGAAAGTTTCTTTTTAAGCTTTTTACTAATATTTTCTTCACCAATTAACTTTAAATATGTAGTAGATGGATCTGCATTTGAAACAATTGTATTCGCGAATATTTTTTCACCAGTAGCTAAAATTACACCTTTTGCTTGATTCTTTTCTATAATAATTTTAGTCACATTTTGACTTACCCTTATTTCGCCATTATAACTTTTAATTTTGTTGGTCATGGCTTTTACTATACTGCTTCCTCCTCCCATTGGATAAAATCCACCATCAAAATAATGATGCATAACCGAACAATGAACAGGAAAACAAGCTTGTGAAGGTGGTACGCCATGATCACCACATTGCGAATTAAGAATGGCTTGAAGCTTAGCATCTTTAATGTGCCAACCGACAACTCGTTTTAAGCTAAATAGTGAAAATTTTCCAAAGTTTTTGGTACGAAATGGAACCGTAATTTTTTGCCAAAAACCTTCTAATTTAGGCATTAATTGCAATTCAAAATTTACTTTTTGAATTAAAGAAAGGTATTCTTTAATATTTTTTTCTTCTTTTGGAAATTCAGAAATTAATTTTTTTTGAAGATTTTCAACTCCGGCAGGTAAATCAAATTTTTGATTCGCAATGATACAATGATCATAAGCATATTGATTCATTCTAAAAAAAGTTAAATCATTAGCAACACCTAAACCTTTATAAAGTTCGCTTGTAGATTGACCTTCATCTAGTAATCCGATGTAGTGAACACCAGGACTAAATCGTTGCCCGTTTAAGGTGAAAGTATGACACCATCCTCCAGGAACATAATGTTGTTCTAAAACCAATACTTTTTGTCCGCTTCGAGCTAAACATAAAGCAGTAGATAAACCTCCGGCGCCAGAACCTATAATAATTGCATCAAATTTTTCCATTATTCCTAATAATAGCAATAACTGAAAATTACAATTTTGCTTATTTAATTAAATTTATTTCCAAAAATCAAAATAATTGAACCACTGTAAAGGATATTTTTTAATCATTCCTTCTAAATTTTCCGTGTAAGCTTTTAGTAAAGCTTTTTCATCACGATGTTTTGCATTTGCTTTTCTTGCATATAAATGATAATGAAGATTAGCTTCTTTCATAACGTAAACAAAAATAACTGGCACTTGTAATCGCGAAGCAATTAAAAATGGCCCAGATGGAAAACTAGCTTCTTTACCTAATAAAGATTCTCTCATTACTTTAGAATCTGGGAAATATCTATCACCGGTAAAACATACTAATTCATTATTAGCAAGAGCATTATTGATTTCGAAAATATGACTTAAATCGTCTTGTACAATTATAAATTTTATGGAAGATTTATGAGTAACAGATTCTAAATATTTTTTGATTTCCGAATGTTCTCGATCAGTTGTAACCAGATTAATTTGACAATCAAAATTAATGTCTCCAAAAAAATGTTCGGCAATTTCAAAATTTCCGATGTGCGCACTAATAAGCACACCTCCTTTTTTTTGCTCCATTAAATCGTATAAGATTTCAACGCCATCAAATTCGTAAGTGAATTTTTTTCTTAGTCCTGCAGAAATGGCAGTTTTATCAATTATGGTTTGTCCAAAAGTAAAATAACTTCTGAACACCATTAATTTTGATTTAAAATAAGAGTAGTTTAATCTTTGATTAAAATAATAAAATATTTGTTTATTACTTTCCTTTAAAAATATAAAATAATAAAAAGCTACAAAAACTAAAACAGAGTAAGCTGCTTTAATTCCGAGCTTTTTTATACAAAAAACAAATATTTTATACCCTAAAAGAGTCCCTTTGGACTTACCATCCCACTGACTCATAGCGCATTAGTTCTTGTTCTGAATCTTTGTTTCAATTAAATTATAGAAATCCTGAAAAGTAGCGATTCCAACGAAATCCGCTTCTCCTAATTTCACCCCGAAATTAGCCTCAATAGACACCACCAAATCTACATAATCCAAACTGTCCAGACCTAAAGTGTCTTTTAAGTTGGCTTCCGGAGAAATCACATCGGCATCTACCTCAAATTCGTCCACTAAAATCTCGTTAATCTTCTCTAAAATCACTTCTTTCCGCGGACTATTTTTCTTGCTTTTAGTGGTAGC
>CAMLRV010000237.1 GCA_946482495.1 uncultured Flavobacteriia bacterium | reverse complement strand
GGCTTCGGCACTAATTTGAGTACCGTTTAATAATTCGTGAATTTGCATTTTCTTTTTTCCTGGAAACTGTAAACTCTCTATTTGTATGAATCCATTTGCAACTGCAATTTTCATGTCTTTTTTTCCGGTAATAATTGTACCAATAGAATAAGAGTGTGTTTCTTCTATATATTTAGAATCATAAATTTTCACATTCCATTCGTTGTCTCCATCTTTAATAAATGTCCAAGCCGCTGGATAAGGACATAATCCTCTAATTTGATTATAAATTTCATTTCCAGATTTTGTCCAATCAATTTTACAATTGTCTTTATTTAATTTATAAGCGGTTTTTAAATCGGAAGTATCCGATTGGATTGTTGTAATAACATTTCCTTTTTCAATTAACTCCAAAGTCTCAATAACAGTATCACAACCTAAATGCATTAACTTATCATGCAATTGTCCTACATTCTCATTTGGATCAATTGCAATCTTTTTATTTAATATCATCGCACCCGTATCAATTTTATCATCAATAAAGAATGTCGTAACACCAGTTTCTGTTTCACCATTTATAATTGCCCAATTAATAGGAGCAGCACCTCTATAATTAGGTAATAAAGAAGCATGTAAATTAAAGGTTCCCAATTTTGGCATTTTCCAAACCACTTCTGGCAACATTCTGAATGCTACTACAATTTGCAAATTGGCATTATAACTTGCTAATTCAGCTAGAAATTCTTCGTTTTTTAAATTGGTTGGTTGTAAGATTGGTAAGTTTTTTTCTAAAGCATAAGTTTTTACCGCACTAATCGAAACTTTTTGCCCACGACCAGCTGGTTTATCTGGCGCAGTAATTACGGCTGCGATTTCAAACTGACTATTATATATAGTGTCGAGAATTCCAACAGCGAAGTCGGGTGTTCCCATGAATACAATTCTTAATTTTTCCATGTTAATGAGATACGAAGTAAATTAATATTACTAAGTTATTTTATTTAATTTGATATTGATTATTAGAATTGATAAAAATGATATCGTCTTCTAATAAGTTTTGAAGTGCAAAGATAATTTCTTCTGTTGAAAATGTTAAGTTATTTTCAATTTCATTTGAGGATATAGCGCCTTTTTTTAATAGGTTTTGAATACTTTCAGAAACCGATTTAACTTCTGCTTTATTTTTAGAAGTACAATACGAGCAAATTCCACATTCGTTTGAATTGTCTTCTCCGAAATATCTTGAAATCAAAATCGACTTACAATTCGAATTAACAGAAACAAAATAAAGCATTTGGTTGAATTGCTCATTTTTAATTTGATTCTGATTCTCTAAATTTTTCACCACACGATTAATTGTATAATTATCTTCACGAGGTTCGTTATATAAAATCGAAATATCATTACTTTGTAATTTCAAGTCAATGATTTCTTGAGTTTGTAATTTAGTTAAAACTTCAATCACTCGTTCTTCAGTAGTTCCAGCCTTTGAAGCTATTAAAGCCGTATTGATAATTGTAACTTGTTCAAAAACTCCAGTATAATTTCTTAAAATAGTTTCAATTACTGATGCATCTTTCACATTGATACTGTTATAACGAATTACTTCTCGACTTTCAATTAAAAACTGCAAACTTGCCTTGTTACTAATTGCATTGTTCATCGTAATAATTCCTTGTCGGTCTAAAAATTGTAAACACGCAAAAGTTTTCATTACAGATAAATTAAACTTTACACAAAACTGATTCAAATTCAAATAAAATGTTTCTTGAAATCCTTCACCGTAGGCCACTTGAAACTGATTATTCAAATCTCTATAAACTAAATGTAGGAACTCTTTATCAGGTAAATTAGAATTAAAGTAATTCTTTAGATTATCTGAATTTATTTCAGGTGTTAAAAGCAAAGCGAACGATTTATTTCCGTTTCTTCCAGCTCTTCCAGCTTCTTGATAATAGTTTTCTATATTATCTGGAATTTGTAAATGAATTACTGTTTTCACATTCGGTTTGTCAATTCCCATTCCGAATGCATTTGTAGCTACAATTATTTGTGTTTTTTCTTCTAACCACAAATGCATGTTTTTATCTTTTTCTTTTACAGATAATCCGCCATGATAGAAAGTAGCGGTAAAGCCTAAATCGTTTAATTTATTACTGTATTCTACACAAGCTTTTCTGTTTTTTACATAAACGATTGAAGGCTCTGGATTTTTTAAGAAAATTTGTCTCAATTTTCCTAGTTTATCTTCTGTTTTGATAATGTGATAACCTAAATTTTCTCTTGCAAACGAATTCTTAAAAATAACCGGATTTTCAAGATGTAAAAGAGTACAAATATCGTTTTGAACCCGAGGTGTAGCTGTTGCGGTTAATGCAATAAAAGGAACATGAAAATAATCTTTTAACTCTGAAATTTTTAAGTATGCTGGACGAAAATCGTGTCCCCATTGACTAACACAATGCGCTTCATCAATAGCGACTGAATTGATGTGAAGTGTTTTGATTCTTTCTAAAACCCAATCTTGTTGTAAGCGTTCTGGAGATACGTATAAAAATTTATAATCACCAAAAGTGCAATTATCTAGTAAATTATTGGTTTCTTCAAAGGAAATTCCGCCCGTTAAAGCAATGGCTTTGATGCTTTTTTGTTTAAGATTTTCTACCTGATCTTTCATTAATGCCACCAATGGAGAAATTACCAAACAAATTCCTGGTTTCATTAAGGCTGGAATTTGAAAACAAACCGATTTTCCACCACCAGTTGGCAACAAGGCAAATGTATCTTTTCCGAGTAAAACAGTATTGATGATTTCCTCTTGAGTAGGCCTAAAAGAATCGTGTTTCCAATAGGATTTTAAAACATCTAGGGGTTGATTCATTAAAGCAAATTAATCATTTAAATGATTGATTATAAATTGATATCTTTCTTCAACAGTGGTTTTCGGAACTTCATGCAAATCATAACCGTATTTCTTATAAGTGTCCACTAAGAAATTATGAATTCGACTAGCTTCTTCATAGCTCTCATATCTTGTGTCGTCACTAGTGTAAATTTCTTCCCAAGGTGGTAATAAGAAAATTTTATCGTATTTATATTTTTCACAAGCTTCAATAAATTTTGCTGGATAAGTATCTCCAATAAAATCCATATACGCCACTACATCTGGAATTCCTCTATCAATAAAAACAGATTGATTTTCAGCTGCAGCACTTTCATATTGTCTAATTCTTCCTTCTAAAAGTCTTTCACTAAATAACATCGGATTTTCTAAAAATAAAAATTCTGCACCATCCGCTCGAGCATCCAAAATTACTTGTCTAGAAATCTCAGGATAACAAATATGTCCTTCACTTTCTAAATGATTAATTAAAGTCGTTTTTCCAGAGCTTGGCCCACCAATTAGCAGTATAATTTTTTTATTCATTTTATGTCTTAAAAGTCCAAATGTACTATCATTTTTTTTATTTTGAAAATCTTAATTATTTATATTTTTAAATGCAACATTATAAATGT
>CAMLRV010000236.1 GCA_946482495.1 uncultured Flavobacteriia bacterium | reverse complement strand
CCCACGACCTGCTGATTACAAATCAGCTGCTCTAGCCAGCTGAGCTACACCGGCATTTCTATACATAGAAAAAGTCCGCTATTTCTAACGGACTGCAAATGTATGTAATTTATTTATTAATCAAAACTTTTTTTAAATCTTTTTTCAATTAACTGTGTGCTCGCAATTTTTCTTTCCTTTTCATCAACAAACGTTCAAGAGATTCTACTGCTAAATCTGCTGCTTCCTCAAAAGATTTACTCTGCTTTTTTACTATAAAATCATCTCCTGGCACTAAAACTTTTAGTTCGACAATCTTATTTTCCTTTTCACTTATATTATCAAGCTTCAAAAAAGCATCAGAAGAAACTACTTTATCGTAATATTTTTCTAATTTATTCATTCTCTCATCTATAAAATCAACTAATTTTTTGTCGATATTAAAATTAACTGCGTGAACATTAACTTTCATAATAATAAATGGTATTAAATTAAACAATACTTATTTGTTCCTTGGATGTGCATTGTTATACACTTTCTTAAGCTCAGACAAACTACTATGTGTGTAAATCTGAGTCGATGACAAACTTGCATGACCAAGCAACTCTTTCACTGAATTTAAATCTGCACCGTTATTTAACAAATGTGTTGCAAACGAATGCCTAAGAACGTGGGGACTTTTTTTTACCTTTTCAGATACAGTACTAAAGTAATCATTTATTAATCGATATACAAACGTTTCACTTATTTTATTTCCTTTTTTTGTCAATATTAACTTTTCTGGAGTACTTATATTTTCAATTTCTTTTCTTTTACTTAAATATAAGGTAACAATTTCCACAGTTGATGGTAACAACGGAACAATTCTTTCTTTATTCCTTTTCCCTAACACCTTAATTGTTTTTCTAAAAAAGTCGACCGCATTTACTTCTAAATTAATTAATTCTGCACGACGCATTCCAGTTGCATAAAACAATTCTACTACTAATCTATTTCTAATACCATCAAAATCGTCTTCCAAAAATTGTGTTTCAAATAATTGATTGATTTCTTTTTCCGAAAAAGGTATTTGAACCTGCTTGGGTGTTTTTAAAGATTTATGCTTTACAAAAGGATTAACTTCTATTTGTTTGGTTTTTAATAGAAATTTATAAAACGACTTTAAAGACGCCATTTTTCTATTTATTGAAGAAGGTGCCATTTCAGAATCAGACAATTGCACAATCCAACTCCTTATTATAGGATAATTTACTTGTTCTAGATTACAACCATCGTGCACCTCATTTAGAAATTCCTGAAACGACACAATATCATTATAATACGCTTTCACGGTAAGTGGAGAATACTTTTTTTCCTTTTCTAGATATTCTGTATGTGACTGTAAATTATTACGCATAAAAAAACCGTTAGATACAAATTTAAAATTTATAATCTAACGGTTATAGTATTTAATCAAAAAAAGATGAATTAGTACTCTAATCTGTCTCTTAATGTTTGGATGTAAGCCGCTTTTTGGATTTTAGCTCTGTTTGTTACAGATGGCTTAATGAAAGCTTGACGCGCACGTAACTGACGAACAGTTCCTGTTTTATCAAATTTTCTTTTATAGCGCTTTAATGCTCTATCGATATTTTCTCCGTCTTTAATTGGTATAATTAACATAATATAGACACCTCCTCTCGTTAAGGGTGCAAAAGTATATTTTTATTTTTGATAATCAAGCATAATTTGCAAATTATTTACTTAGATTTAAAATCAACACTAAAAAAAAACACAGAATACAATCAAATTTACTAATTTTATTTAAACAAACTTAAATACAGTACACATGACAAAACATGTAGTGAAAATCCTAGAAGCTAATTATATTACACATGATGTGAAGCGATTTGTAGTAGAAAAACCCAAAGGATATGATTTCACACCTGGACAAGCTACTGAAATTGCTATTAATTTACCAAGTTGGGAAGACAAACTCCTCCCTTTTACCTTCACTAATTTAAGAAGCGATAATTTTTTAGAGTTTATGATAAAAATTTATCGCGAACACGATGGAGTTACTAATAAATTAGGAAGTATGAATGCTGGTAAAGAATTAATTTTACACGAAGTTTTTGGCGCAATTACCTATAAAGAAAAAGGCGTTTTCATTGCTGCTGGCTCTGGAATCACTCCATTTATTTCTATTTTTAGAAGCCTCTATCAACAAAACAAACTAAAAGGAAACAGTTTACTTTACACCAATAAAACATCTGAAGATGTGATTATGAATGCTGAATTAAGCAAAATGCTTAAAGAAAATTATCTGAATGTTTACACTAGAGAAAACGTAATTGGTTTTGTGGGTAGAAGAATTGATCGCAATTTCCTTATCGACACCGTTTCCGATTTTAGTCAACATTTTTATGTTTGCGGCCCAAATGATTTTGTGAAAAGCATTTCTAGAATTTTGATTGATTTAGGAGTAAGTTCACATACTTTAGTAGTTGAAAAATAAAAAACCAAGATACAATTTCTTGCATCTTGGTCTTACTATAATAATGTTTATATTCTATTATTTCACCGCTGGTTTATAGCTTTGATTATCAATAATCATTTTTGATAAAATTTCTTTTAAGATTTCAGAAGTTCCACCACCAATTGGTCCTAAACGACTATCTCTTAACAAACGTGCTAATGGATATTCTTCCATATAACCGTATCCTCCTAACATTTGCAAACAATCATAAATTGCTAAATCTGCCATTTTAGTAGACTTTAATTTTGCCATTGTAGCTTCTTTTACCACATATTCTCCTTTGTCTAAACGTGCCGCAGCAGCATAATTAAACAATTTACAATGTTCCATTTCCGTAGCATGTTCCACCATGGTATGTCTTAATGCTTGGAATTGATTAATAGTTTTTCCAAATGCCTCTCGTTCCGACATATAATTAATAGTATATTCAATAGCATATTCCGCTCTAGCATGTGCATTGATAGCCATAATTAATCTTTCGAAAGCAAAATGTTGCATGATGTACGGAAAACCTTTTCCTTCTTCACCCATTAAATTTTCTAGAGGAATTTCTACATTATCAAAAGCAATTTCTGCCGTATCTGAAGCTCTCCATCCTAATTTATCTAATTTAGTTGCTGAAATTCCAGGTAAATTAGCATCCATTAAAAACATACTAATTCCTTTATTTCCAAGTTCTGGATTTGTTTTTGCAGCCACTACATAATAATCTGCATACACTCCATTTGTAATGAATGTTTTCGATCCAGAGATCACATATTTATCACCTTTTTTCACAGCAGTTGTTCTCATTCCTGCTACATCACTTCCTCCAAATGGCTCAGTAATACAAAGTGCTCCAATTTTTTGACCTAAAATACTTGGTGCTAAATACTCTTGTTTGATTCTTTCATCACCTTCCGCATTTAAGTGCGTCATTGCTAAATAAGCATGAGCCCACATCGCTGCAGCAAAACCAGAAGATTTAATTTTTTGAAGTTCTTCTAAAGCTGATGACG
>CAMLRV010000235.1 GCA_946482495.1 uncultured Flavobacteriia bacterium | reverse complement strand
CTTGCAAGTTCAAAAATTAATGAATCTTTTCTTAAGTATTAAGTCTTTGATTTTCAAAAGACAAATAATAATTATAAAAATAAAAACTTGTTAATGATTTGTGAATGGAACTTTTTTGGCACGGCAATTGGAATGTATTTAATAACCATTAAAATTTAGAAATTATGAAATCGCTAACAGCAAAAAGTTTGTGCAAACAAACACAATAAAAAAAGCGATAACATAATTTACCATTAACAATTAAATTTAAAATTATGAAAGCAAAATTACTTATACTAGGATTAGTTGCATTGTTCAGTTTACAATCATGTACTACTGATGTTTATGTAAACGATTACCAAGATAATTCAATATCATTACCACAATTAATGGAAGGATATGATTTATGGTATGTAGATTATAATATGACAACAGGAAATGGAGACGTTCCATTTTTATCAAAAGCATTTACCATTTCTTTTTTAGGAGGTGATTTATTTGCAAACAATAATTTAGTAGGTATTGGAAATACTGGTAATGGTTATGGTGTGAATATAGGATATTATGATTATACACCAAATTCTATTCGAGTGCATCACAATATTTATGGATTTTATGAGTTAAATGTATATCAAATTTCCGCTAATCAAATAAAATTAGTAGATCCTTATACAAATACGGCATACTATTTGTTTGGATATCAAAGAAGTTCTTTTGATTATGATAAGGTGTTTTACGACAATATGCATTATTTCTTGCAAGAATATGTGGCTTGGGAAAAAGTTTACACAAGTACTGCTGGAAGTCCGAATGTATTTGATGCCGAAAACTACTTGAAATTTGTAATTGGTAGTAACGACACGTTTCGTTCATCTCAAGATTATATGGTGAGTAATGTCAACAATATTTATTGGGATTATACTGGAAACTATAACATTCAGAATGTAGCAGGTAATTATTATACCAAAAAACTGAATCTGTATTACGACACCAATGATTATGAAGGATTTAATATTACCGTTATTAACGATGGTAGAATACGATTATACCACATCGCAAGTGGAACAACTTATGAATTTGTTGGACGAGGCTTTATTCCAATTATGAGAAATCAAGCAAAAAGAACCAAAACAAATTTGGAGTTTAAAAATAGTTAGTAGTTTTAGTTTAGTTTGTAAAAAGCGTCGTGAGATTAATCTCTCCGACGCTTTTTTTTATTTCAGCTGAATACTAAAAACTGATTACTGCACACTAAGTTAATAACTCAACTCTACAATTTCTCTAACTTTGTCTAAAGTGATATTTTGCTTTTCACCCATCGCTTTCCAACCTCTTTCCTCAAAACGATTGACAATAAAGTTTGCCGTATCGTCATAATTTGTTGTGGCTTGAGACAATTTCGTTTCCATTCCCATTTCTTCTAAGAAAGAAACTAATTTATCGATGGTTTTTTCAGCTTTGTCTTCAATAGAATTCCCAGAAACGTTAAAAACACGTTCACCAAATTGTGCTAATTTTTCTTTTTTCGATTCAAACATTACGCGGTATAAATTCGGTCCAATAATAGCTAATGTTCTTGCGTGGTCGATTTCATATAAAGCGGTTAATTCATGACCTATCATGTGCGTTGCCCAATCGGAAGCCACACCTTTTTGAATCAATCCGTTTAACGCCATGGTTGCACACCACATAAAGTTGGATGCTAGTTTATAATCGGTTGGATTTTCAACTACTTTCGGGCCAATTTCCACTAACGTTTGCAGAATTCCTTCTGAAATTCGGTCTTGTAAATAGGCATCTTGAGGAAATGTTAAATATTGTTCCAACACGTGAGTAAACGCATCCACTACTCCATTTTGAATTTGTCTTTTCGGTAACGACTGAATTACCGTTGGATCACAAATAGAAAATTGAGGAAATAAAGCACTTCCACCTAAGGTTAGTTTTTCGTGTGTGGCATCTATCGTAATAACGGCACCTGAATTCATTTCAGAACCCGTTGCTGGTAAGGTTAAAACTGTTCCAAAAGGAATCACTTTAGAAACATCTTTAAACAAAATTCTCTTTTTAAGAATATCAACCGCATCACCTTCATAATTCACGGCTCCAGAAATAAATTTCACACCATCAATCACACTTCCGCCACCAACAGCTAAAATAAAATTGATTTTCTCCGCACGAATAATTTCTACCGCTTTCATTAAGGTTTCAAAACGAGGATTAGGTTCAATTCCACCAAATTCAACTACTTCAAAACCTTTTAGATTTTGAATAACCGATTCGTGAATTCCGTTTTTAAAAATACTTCCACCACCATAAGCCAACAAGATTTTTGAATTGGTTGGAACTAATGAAGCTAATTTTTCTATTTGATTTTGACCAAAAACATAATTGGTCGGATTGTATAATTCGAAATTTGTCATGATTTTAAATTTTTAGAATCACAAATTTACGAAATAGTTGTAGTGACAAATGATAAAGGAATGTTAAGAAAGTTTTCCTTCTCGTTTCATTTTCTCAATAAACTCTTTATACAAAGTATAATTGTAAAACTGTTTGTCAATAAAGTTCAAATTTTTCTTTTGGAATGGGAAAGTTTCATTAATTACATAGTGGAATAAATCGACTTGTATTGCATCATATTGAGCAGTTGAATACAACTGAAAATAGGTTTTAATAAATTTAGAATTATGATAAAATGAAATATGATTATCTAAACCTTGCGAATAATATGGTCCAGATTTAGTGTTACCTGTTTTATCTCCATATTTATTTCCATAACTTATATCTAAATTTTTAATTTCTGAAAATAAATACAGCGTTTCATTTATTTTAATTCCATTTTCTACAAATAAAATTTCACCTTCTAATTTTCCATTTAATTTTTCATATTCCCAAAACCTAATTATTGAAGAATAAATCCAAACAAAACATGAAAAAATGGCAATTGCAGTAAAAGTACTTTTAATAATTTCATTATCGTTAAAGTACTTTTGAATACACATTAAAATTAATATAGAAAACATTAAAAAGAAAAATGAACTCCATAATAATAAATCTGATTTACTCCATCTTTTATAAAATGGTAAGCTCTCATCTTTTAAATAAATCTTCGCTTTAAAATTCATATGAAGATTTTTTCTTTGAATTAAATCTATTTCTGAAAAAATTCATCGTTTCAATTATTCCATCGGGATTGATATAATTATATAAACCAAAACTCAATTTTACTCCGTTAGATGTGAAAATTTCCAAATAATAATCAGATGTTTTATGTTTAGGTACTATCGTGAAACCGTAATCATAAATTTGATTCCAAAAATATTTGGTTTTATGAATTTCAATTCCTTCTTCTGAAATTTTAATTTCTTCTAATTTTCTTGTTTTATTATACCATGCAAAAAGTAACAAAAAAAGTAGTAAACCAAAAGCAATATATCTACTGGAAACATCTTCGATAGCACGAAATCCAAAAATAAAAGTTATAAAACCAAATACAACATAAATAAATTTGTTGGACT
>CAMLRV010000234.1 GCA_946482495.1 uncultured Flavobacteriia bacterium | reverse complement strand
ATTTTGGGAGCAAAAAAATTATTAAGTAGAATTATCATTTTTGGTGCGTTAATCGTTATGATTTTTGGAGGTTACGTAATCTATAAAGCCTTTACGAGTAATACTAAATTCAGCGAAGAAGAAGTGTATGTTTACATTCCGACAGATTCGAAATATGAGGATGTAAAGAAAATTTTAGCACCATATGTAGAAAATCAAGATAAAATTGATTGGGTGGCTTCAAAAAGAGGTTATGATGTGAATGTAAAAGCAGGGAAATTTTTACTGAAAAATGGAATGAGTAGTTTTAGTATTGTTCGTTCTTTACGATTAAATGTTCCTGTTAAATTAGCATTCAATAATCAGGAAAAAGTGGAAGATTTATTTATTAGAATCGCTTCACAAATTGAACCTGACACTACAAAATTAAAAGAGATTTTTACTAATGATACTTTTTTACAAGAAAATGGTTTAAATAAAGATGATGTTATGTCGTTTTTTATTCCAAATAGTTATGAATTCTACTGGAATGTTTCGGCTGAAGAATTTGCTGAAAAATTAACTAAAGAATACAAAAGATTTTGGAATGATAGTAGATTAGAAAAAGCAAAAGCCTTAAACTTAACGCCAGCTCAAGTATATACTTTAGCTTCAATAGTGCATAAAGAAACGGCTAAACCAGATGAAAGGCCAAAAGTAGCAGGTGTATATTTAAATCGTTTAAATAAAAACATGCCATTACAAGCAGATCCAACAGTAATTTATGCTTTAAAACAAAAATCTAACGATTGGAATTTAGTAGTAAAACGTGTCATGCACAACGATTTAATTGTAAATTCTCCATACAATACTTATAAAAATACAGGATTGCCTCCAGGTCCAATTTTTATGCCAGATGTTTCTGCTATTGATGCGGTTTTAAATCCAGAAAAACACAATTATTTATACTTCTGTGCAAGTGTGGAAAGATTTGGTTATCACGAATTCGCAACAGATTATAACGAACATTTAAAAGTAGCTGCTAAATATGCAGATTGGGTAGCGAAACAGAATTACAAAAGATAGTTTCTTAACATAATTTGAAACAGGTGTAAGTGTTAAAATTGATACTTACACCTGTTTTTTTATACTATTCCTCGATTTTTTCCGTTATTATCACATGAGATTTTTTAAAACTATAATTTTTCTACTATTTATAAGTTTGGGTTTTTCACAAGAAAACCTACAACATAAAGTACAAAAAGGTGAAACGCTTTATAGTATTTCGAAGAAATATAAGGTTTCTGTTTCTCAATTAGAAGAATTAAATCCAACAGCTAAAAATGGTTTGTCGGTTAATTCCATTCTACAAATTTCTCCAAAAGAAGAAACTGATTTTATGGAACATGTGGTTCTGCCAAAAGAAACTTTATATGGTTTGTCAAAAAAGTACCATGTTAGTATTAATGATTTAAAGAAATTAAATCCAACTATTGAATCGGAAGGTTTGAAAATTGGAAATGTTGTAAAGATTTCTGGTTTCAAAAATAATTTTCTTCCTGAAAAAATAATTGTAGAAAAACCAAAAGAAAAGCCTCAAAAAAAAGATGAATTTCAAGAAGTGTATCATACGGTTTTACCCAAAGAAACTAAATACGGACTTTCGAAAAAATATAAAATTAGCATTGCCGAATTAGAAAAATTGAATCCACAAATTAAAAGCGATTTAGCTGTTGGTACACGATTAGTGATTCAAACTTCTCAAAAAAATGAGAATACTGAAATAGTAGAAATTGTTCCAAAAGAAATAAAACCAATTTCAATTGAGGGTTTATCCAAAGCAGAATCGGTAATTGCAATTGCTTCAAGTAATATTGGAACAAAATACAGAAGCGGCGGAACAGATACTGATGGTTTTGATTGCTCAGGATTAATGTTTTCTTCTTTTAAAACGATTGATATTACTTTGCCAAGAACGTCTTCTGAACAAGCTAATTATGGTGTGAAAATTGATAAAAATTCCGCTCAAAAAGGCGATTTAATCTTTTTTGCCACTATGGGTTCATCTATTAGTCATGTAGGCTTAATAACTGAAATTTCAGGTGATGATATTAAATTTGTACATTCTTCAACAAGTGCTGGTGTGATTATTTCTTCTATTAATGAAGAGTATTATGCGAAGCGTTTTGTACAAATTAACCGAGTAATTCCATAATATTTTCAAAGCTTATATTATTTCTTAAAAATCGTTTTCTTTTTCTATCTTTAGCGAAACTATAAATTTCAAAATGGAGGAAAATACTACTACTGAGTTTAAAAAAGAATTAGGATTGTTAAATGCGACCAGTTTAGTTGCTGGTTCGATGATTGGTTCCGGAATATTTATTGTAACAGCCGCAATGGCTAGAGATGTTGGTTCTGCAGCATGGTTGTTAATCATTTGGTTGGTTACCGGCTTGTTAACTATGTCGGCAGCCTTAAGTTATGGTGAATTAGCTGGGATGATGCCAAATGCGGGTGGACAATATGTGTACATTCAACGCGCTTACGGAAAACTAATGTCTTTTTTATATGGTTGGACGGTTTTCTCTGTAATTCAAACGGGAGTGATTGCTGCAGTTGCAGTTGCTTTTGCTAATTATACCGCTGTTTTTATTCCCGAATTAGATAAAACACTTTTGGAAATTGGTTCATTTGCTATTAATTTAAAGCAAGGTTTAGCGATTTTGAGTATCGTTTTGCTAACTTTTATCAATACCAAAGGAGTTAATAGTGGAAAGAAAATCCAATTATTATTCACTATCGCGAAGTTATTTGCCTTATTTGCCTTAATTATTTTAGGATTATATGTGGGTTTAAAAACTGATGTTTTGAGTCATAATTTTGAAAATATGTGGGAAGCTTCTAAAACTGTTTTAGAAGAAGATGGAAGTTTAACCGTAACAAAATTAAGTGGATTGGCCTTGTTAGGTGCCATGGGAGCAACTATTATCAATTCTTTGTTTTCGAGTGATGCTTGGAACAACGTAACGTTTATTGCTGCTGAAATTAAAGATCCAAAAAAGAACATTCCTAGAAGTTTGTTTTTAGGAACTCTAATTGTAACCGTAATTTATATTTTAGCAAATGTGGCTTATTTGGCTTTGTTGCCAATGGGTGGAAATCCAGAAGATACTGCGGTTTTAGGGAAAGGTATTATGTTTGCCACAGATGATAGAGTAGGTGCGGCTGCGGCAAATATTATCCTAGGAAATGTGGGTGTTTTTGTGATGGCTGGTTTAATTATGATTTCTACTTTTGGATGTAATAGTGGAATTATTTTAGCAGGAGGTCGTTTGTTTTATGCAATGAGTAAAGATGGTTTATTCTTTAAACAAGCGAGTGAATTAAACAAAAATAACGTTCCTGAAAAAGCTTTATGGTTTCAATGTTTGTGGGCATCCGTTTTATGTTTGTCTGGTAAATATAACGATTTGTTAACGTATGCTACTTTCGCGTCTTTGCTATTTTATATTTTAACGATTTACGGAATTTTTATTCTTCGTAAAAAAGAACCTAACG
>CAMLRV010000233.1 GCA_946482495.1 uncultured Flavobacteriia bacterium | reverse complement strand
CGAGTATTTTCAGTCAAGGTTTATTTATGATTGTCAGTGATTTTCTTAAAATGGCAATAGTTTTAGCTTTTATGCTAATTATTAACTGGAAAATTACTTGTATTGTTTTACTGATTTTACCTTTAATTTTAATCGCTACTAACATTTTCAATAAAAAAATGAAAGTTGCTTTTAATGAAGTGCGTAATGAAGTCGCTAATTTGAATACGTTTATTCAAGAGCGATTAACAGGAATGAAAATCGTACAGTTATTTAATCGAGAAAAAATTGAATTAGAAAAATTTAAAGAGATTAACCATAAGCATAATAAAGCTTGGTTAAAGAATATTTTATACAATAGTATCTTCTTTCCTATTGCCGATATTATTTCAAGTATTACTTTAGGTTTAGTAGTGTATTTCGGTGCATTATTTATTATTAACGGTGATACAGAAACGAGTGTTGGACAATTGATTTCGTTCAATATGTATATTTCGATGTTATACAATCCACTGCGTCAAATTGCGGATAAATTCAACGTAATGCAAATGGGAATTGTAGCAGCTGATAGAGTTTTTGAAATATTGGAAACTCATGAAGAAGTTCAAGATAACGGAACCGTTCATTCGGAAAGATTACACGGAAATATCAAAATTGAAAATGTTAGATTCAGTTATTTAAAAAACGAAGAAATTCTAAAAGGCATCAATCTTGAAGTCAAAGAAGCGGAAACGATTGCTATTGTTGGTGCAACAGGCGCGGGAAAATCAACAATTATAAATTTATTGAATCGTTTTTATGAAATTGATTCTGGGAGAATTTTAATTGATGATATTAATATTAATGACTATGCTTTAGAAACATTACGAAAAGAAATTGCGATGGTTTTGCAAGATGTTTTCCTATTTGCCGATTCTATTTACAATAATATCACACTTTTCAATGAAGAAATTAAAAGAGATGATGTTTACGCTGCTGCGAAGAAAATTGGAATTCATGATTTTTTAATGTCGTTACCTAATGGGTACTATTACGATGTAAAAGAACGAGGTGTGATTTTATCATCTGGACAACGTCAATTAATTGCTTTTTTACGAGCATATATTAGCAATCCAAGTATTTTAATTTTAGATGAAGCCACTTCTTCTATCGATTCTCATTCAGAAGAACTAATTCAAAAAGCAACAAAAACATTAACCGAAGGAAGAACCTCAATTATTATTGCACATCGTTTGGCAACAGTAGTAAATGCAGATACTATTATTGTGATGGACAAAGGTTTAATCGTTGAAAAAGGCAAACACAAAGAATTATTAAAAATCGAAAACGGTTATTATAAAAAATTATACGAAGCACAATTTGAAAAACCTGAAGTTGTTGCCTAAAAATAAATAATTATTTACTAATTTCGCAATCAGAAAAATAAGATAAAAACACAATATATTATGACACGAGCGTAAGCGACTGCATTTTTACAATAATTAAATAAATACAAAAAAATGAAATACGACGTTATAGTTTTAGGAAGTGGTCCTGGTGGTTATGTAACTGCAATTAGAGCCTCTCAATTAGGATTTAAAGTAGCTGTTATCGAAAAAGAAAATTTAGGTGGAATTTGTTTAAATTGGGGATGTATTCCAACAAAAGCATTATTAAAATCTGCTCAAGTTTTTGATTATTTAAAACATGCTGCTGATTACGGATTAAAAGTAGATAATGTTGATAAAGATTTTGATGCTGTAATTGCACGTTCTAGAAGCGTTGCTGGTGGAATGAGCAAAGGTGTTCAGTTCTTAATGAAGAAAAACAAAATTGATGTTATCAACGGTTTTGGAAAAGTAAAACCAGGTAAAAAAATTGATGTTACTGCAGAAGACGGAAAAGTTACTGAATACAGTGCAGATCATATTATTATTGCAACTGGAGCACGTTCTCGTGAGTTACCAAACTTACCTCAAGATGGTACAAAAGTAATTGGTTACCGTCAGGCAATGGTTTTACCAAAGCAACCAAAAAAATTAATCGTAGTTGGTTCTGGAGCAATCGGAGTAGAATTTGCACATTTCTATAACTCAATGGGAACAGAAGTAACTATTGTTGAATTCATGCCAAACATTGTTCCTGTTGAAGATGAAGACGTTTCTAAACAAATGGAGCGTTCTATGAAGAAAGCTGGAGTTACAATTATGACAAACTCTTCTGTAGAAAAAGTGGATACTTCTGGAAACGGAGTTAAAGCAACTGTAAAAACGGCTAAAGGTGAAGAAATCTTAGAAGCTGATGTATTACTTTCTGCAGTTGGAATTAAATCGAACATTGAAAATATTGGCTTAGAAGAAGTTGGAATTGCTACAGATAGAGACAAAATCTTAGTAAATGATTTCTACCAAACTAATGTTCCTGGATATTATGCAATTGGAGATATCGTTCCAGGACAAGCTTTAGCTCACGTAGCTTCTGCTGAAGGAATTTTATGTGTTGAAAAAATTGCAGGTTTACATGTTGAAGCTTTAGACTATGGAAACATTCCTGGTTGTACATATGCAACTCCTGAAATTGCTTCTGTAGGTTTAACTGAAAAAGCGGCTAAAGAAAAAGGTTACGAAATTAAAGTTGGTAAATTCCCATTCTCAGCTTCAGGAAAAGCTACAGCTGGTGGAAATACAGACGGATTCGTAAAAGTAATTTTCGATGCAAAATACGGAGAATGGTTAGGATGTCACATGATTGGTGCTGGAGTTACAGATATGATTGCGGAAGCAGTTGTAGCTAGAAAATTAGAAACTACAGGTCATGAAATTTTAAAAGCAGTTCACCCTCACCCTACTATGAGTGAAGCGGTTATGGAAGCTGTTGCTGCTGCTTATGATGAAGTAATTCATATCTAAGATTTAAAATTTACGAAGCACGATTTACGAAGTATTAAATAAAAATAAAATCCGTTTTGAGCAATCTTAACGGATTTTTTACGTTATTAATAATATAATTCTTTAACTTTGAGAATATAGCTTAAGTAATTTATTAATTTAAAATCAATAGTATGAAAGCGATCGTAAAAAAATCAATTAAAGCTCTTGTAATTTTAACAATGATTGGATTATTGACTTTTCCAACAGAATCTTTTAGTCAAGGACCACCACCATGGGCACCAGCTAAAGGTTATAGAGCAAAAACACGCCATATTTATTTCCCACAGTACAATTTCTATTACGACATTCAAGCACACCATTATTTTTATTTAAATAACGGAATTTGGTCTATTAGTGTGGCCATCCCTACTCCTTTTATAAGTATTAACTTAGGAGTAGCCACACAAATTCAATTGGATTATTATGGTGGATATCCGTATTATTTTAATACTGATCACTGCAGAAGATACAAAGTGGTTAAAGTAAAAGCTATGCCAAGAAAAACGGTGATTGTTAAACATAAAGAACATAATTTTAGAAGAGAAAATAACAATAATCAAGGAAATAGAGGTCATGGCGGCGGCGGACATGGCGGTGGCCACGGTAAAGGTCATGGCGGTGGCGGTGGTCACGGAAAAAATAAATAATCTATT
>CAMLRV010000232.1 GCA_946482495.1 uncultured Flavobacteriia bacterium | reverse complement strand
TGGGCTTTATGCGACGCATGCGCCCGCCGTCCGTTTGCCGACCCGCAGTTGGGGCATTTGGCCCCATTGGGCACGTGTCGTTGGCTATGTCGCCGGGACGTATGGGTGGCGGTGACCGCTTTTATTTAAATTTTCGATAACCGATTTAGAAATTTCACCATTATCATTATCAATTAAAACCACAGGAATTTTGCTTTCCGTAACCGATTTAAAAGTACTATCTTGAATTAACGTAATCGTAATAATTAGCACTAATGGCATAACAAATAATATGATTAAGCCACCAAAATCTCTTTTTAGTAAAAGAAATTCTTTATATACTGACATCCACAATTTATACATCATCTCGAAGTTCTTTACCTGTTAATGAAATAAAAACATCTTCCAAATTATGCGCGCCAGGAGTCGATTGAATTAATTGACTTGGTGTTCCTTCAGCATAAATTGTTCCTCTATCAATAATTGAAATTTTTGTACAAAAATCTTGCGCTTCAGATAAGTGATGCGACGTGTAAATAATTGTTGTTCCTTTAGAATTTAATTCTTTTAAATACTCAATAATAACATTTTTAGATTGCACATCAACTCCAACAGTTGGTTCATCTAAAAATAGAATTAAAGGATTGTGTAGAATTCCCGCAATTAAATTCACTCTGCGTTTCATTCCGCCAGAGAAAGTTTCAATTTTTTTATCTGCAAATTTTAATAAACCAAGTTGATCTAAAGCTTCTGTAACTTTATCTTTCAGATTTTTGCCTTTCAAACCGTACATACTTCCGAAATACAATAAATTTTCTTTAGCCGTTAAAGTTGGATAAAGAGCGTATTCTTGTGGAACTACACCAATTGTTTTTTTTATTTGAAAAGCATTTTTTTCATAATTCAAATTATTAATACTGAAATTACCAGAAGTTGGTTTAATTATTCCGCAAAGCATTGAAATTAAAGTTGTTTTCCCAGCACCGTTCGGACCAAGTAAACCATAAATTTCTTTTTCTTTTATAGCTAAGTTCAAATTATTTACTGAAAAATAATCTGCATCTTTATATTGCTTATAAAGTTGATTAATTTGAATTATGTTGGTAGAATTATCCACTTATATTGCTCTTTTAAGTTCTTTAAAAAACTTCTCTTCTAAATCTGCAATATGAAGTAGTTGATCTGCTAAAGTATTATAAACATCATCTAAATTACTTCTGTTTTTACAAACGCGTGAAGCATTCAGTGCGAAATCTCTCCATAAATCTCCAATTTGAGTCATTTCAAATGAAAGTTCTTTTAACTTATCATTTTTTAAAATAACTGATGCTTCTTGCAAAAATGCTGCATAGATGAATCGGAAACCGCCACCACCTGTTCCAATTTCTTCTTGCATTCTAATCATTTGCGCTAAATAATGATTAGCTACTTTTACGCCTTTCGTTTTAGGCCATTTCCTAATACTCTTCGCTAAATAGCGCATTGCAGCAACACCAACAATTGGCACAGGTGCAAGCATATCATTACACGTATTTTTAATTCCTTTTTTGATGGCTTTTTCCCAATCAATTGTAAAAGGAATATGCGTTGGATAATACATTTGTCCTTTTGGAGAAAGTACACCTTTGGCAAATCTTACTTTTTCTAGTTCAGTTTCTGTAAGTGTAGTTACAGTTTCCATTACTGGATCACTAATTAGAAAAGTATTATCTTCTTTACCGTAAACTACTAAATTGTGAGCGTTAAAATGAAAACGATATTCGTCAGGAAAATAGGTTAAATTATACACACCAACTTGTAAACCTGTTGGAATATTATTTTTTAAATTATTTTCTAACGCAATTTGAGCTTTTTCAGGGCTTGAAAATTTTATTCTTTTAACTTTAATTCCTAATCTTTTTGCGGCTTTATTAAAAATAAATCCAGGCATTGGTCTGTAACTAATTGCTGGCGCTTGATTAACTTTTAAAAGTGATAAATAGAAAAAGAAAAGTCCTGAACCAATTCCAAAAACCATTGGTTCACTTATATTTATTCCGTTGAATTTTAATAAATTAGAAGCTACTCCATTTTCGCAGTGTGCAGATTGGTAATGTGTGAAATTAGTATTCATTAGGCTCCTTTATAATTTATTAATTCGTCAACAGAAATTTGAAATGCATCTGCATATTTCTGTAGTATTTTAGTATTCAATTTTTTAAAAACTGAAGGCTTTGCATGTCTTTTTACTCGCCATTGCCACATTCCAACATAATCTGCTAAAGTTGGCCAATCCATTCTGTTTAGTTCCATGAAATAAACAATTGGACTTGCTTTACCTTGTTGGATATTTATTTTTGCTTCTTCAATTCGTTCATTAATGGCATTAATAGAATTTTCCAAAGCGATAGTTTTTGGTTCCCAACCGGTACTTAAACCTGTTGTATAATTTCCATTTTCATCTGTAGCATAACATAATTCTTTTACATTGCTTTTAGATAAATTACTTTCATCCTGAGGAATATCTTCTTTTTTCATCTTATTTTACTTCTTGAATGAATAAATTTATTTCTGCTTCTAATAAAAGATTTTCATCTTGAAACGTTTCACATTTCATGGTACAAATACTATAATCATCAGAATCAAATCTGGAAACTAATGTGGCTGAAGTTTTAATCGTTTGATTTACCATAGGCATCATAAAAACGGTTGCTTTTTTAATAGCACTGATAAAACCAACTAATTTCACGTCATTTTTTATTTCATTATCTGCTGTAAAAAAAAAGGTTTGTCCCACAATTGAAGAACAAGTTTGTGCGGCATTTTCAATTAATCCAACTTCTGCAAAATGATTATTTTGAACGAAAACATTGTCTTCAAGAATTTTAAAAACGGAAGTTACTGAAGTGGAAGTAATTTCCTCTAAAACATCTACCATTAACATAGGCGCTCTATGAGGTAAAAAATCATTTATATTCACTACTGAATTCTTCAAAACTTGATCCATTATATTAGGCTAAAACTGTTTTCATTTGTCCACTTGCAATTTCTACATCATTTAGAAGAACAGAAATATCTACTAAAGTCACACCAGAAAATTCGTGTAAAATATTCACGTTAGTAATCAGATTATCATTCACTTTTGGCAGTTTTAAAATCTCAATAGATTTTATCGCACCGATATATCCAGTTGGAGCTGGTTCATTTTTTAAGTAAAATTGATAACCAGTATATAAAGCAACAGATTGCGCCATATGCTCTATTAAACCTGCTTCTTGAAAGATACCATTTTGAATGAAAATATTATCTTCTTTGATTGAAAAACCAGCAGTGATAAAGTTTTCTCCAAAAGAAATAACTTTATCTACCATTACAAATGGAAATTTTTGTGGAATCAGGTTTCCAACAAAGTTCGTATCTAAAATTGGTAAAACTATATTATCCATTAGCACACAGTTAAATAAGCATAAGAATAAGAGAAACGTCCGCTTTCTGGAACCGATAATAAAATTTTATCGCCTTTCACTAATTTTCCTGAATTCATTAATTCTTCTAACATTAAATAAATTGAAGCCGAACCAACATTACC
>CAMLRV010000231.1 GCA_946482495.1 uncultured Flavobacteriia bacterium | reverse complement strand
AAATGATTCCGTTTTCTGGAGTTATTATTTCTAAAACACCTCCAGAATTTGTACATACGGCTGGAGTTCCACATGCAATGGCTTCTAAAACTGAAACGCCAAAAGTTTCACAGATACTCGTAGAAATAAACACATTTGAAGTTTGTAATTCTTGAGCAATTTCCTGTTTTGAAGCGCTTTTTATAACTTTGATTTCAATGTTTTTTAAACCTAATGTAGCTGTCATGTTTGCTACTATAGTTTCATTGTCAGCTCCCCAACAATTAAAACCAATCCAAGCAAATTGAATCCTGTTTGTAATTTTAGAATCTACAATTTTTAAGGCTTCTAATAAAGTTTCATAATCCTTAATTGGAGTATAGGCACCAACTGTAATAATTTTAAAAATTTCTGAATTCGAATTTTCAGAAAATCTAAAGCAATTTTCATCAAACGTATTTCCTAATTTATGGAAATCTACAAAAATATCATTCGTTGCAAATTGTCGGATTAAATCGTTACTAACCACCAATTTTTCAGAAGCTTTATGAATTGCTTTTTGCAATAACTTTAACTTTTTTCTTGGAAATCCTTTTAAATTAAGCTGATTGTGTTCTGTAAAAATATACGGAATATTATATTTCTTATTTAATTTATAACACCAAAATCCAGCATCAAATAACGATTGTGCATGCAATAAATCAATAGGTTTGTTGATTTTTTTTATTAGTTTTTTTTGAGCTTTTTTTTCAATTAACGATTTGAAAAGTGCAATTTTAAAAAGCCTAATTTCAGGGTAATGTATTGTGTAAACAGGGATTTTAGTTTCTAAATTTTCAGTTTGAATATGAATACTAAAACTGAATTTTCTTTTGGAACTCAGTCCGAATTTATAAGGTTTAAAATGTACTAAACTTATGTCAAAATCATCTTGAAGTAATTTGGCTTGTTCCATAAAAAATGAACCAATTCCTTTCGAAATATCCAGCCAAGAACAAATTATTGCAATATTTTTTTTCAGCATTTAGTAAATTTTATCACACAATATTAGTAAATATTATTTTGATTTTCCCAAATAGTTTGATTTTAATAGTATTTTTGTAGCTTAATGTATTCATATGATTAATGTAACAAAAACATTTTTACCTACAATTGAAGCATATCAATCGTATCTTAATCGAGCTTGGGAAAAAGTTTGGCTAACCAATAGAGGAGAATTGACTCTAGAATTGGAAGATAAAATTAAAGAAACTTATAAAATAAATAATATCATTATCACTAATAATGGTACAATTCCTTTGCAAATCGCGCTAAAATTATTTGGTAATTCTGGTGAAGTGATTACAACTCCGTTTTCTTATGTAGCTACTACATCTGCTATTATTTGGGAAAATTGTAAACCTGTTTTTGTTGACATTCATCCGGAGTATTTATCTATTGATGAAACCAAAATTGAAGCGGCAATTACACCAAAAACTACTGCCATTTTAGTAACGCATGTTTTTGGAAATCCTTGTGATGTGGAGGCAATTGAAAAAATTGCTAAAAAGCACAATTTAAAAGTGATTTATGATGCGGCACATTGTTTTGGTGTAACTTACAACAATCAGTCGATTTTTAATTATGGTGATGTGAGTACTTGTAGTTTTCACGCAACTAAAATATTCCATACTGGTGAAGGTGGAGCGATGTTTTGTAATGATGCAGACTTATTTCATAAACTATATTACAGTCATAATTTCGGACATAACGGTCCGTTAGAGTTTCATGGTTTAGGAATTAATGCCAAAATTTCAGAATTGCAATCGGCAATGGGATTAGCAGTTTTTGATAATTTAGAGCATATATTTAGTGAACGAAAAAAAGTGGTCGATTTCTATTTGAAAAATTTAGATTTCAATGTGCTTTCGACAATGAAAATAAGAGAAAAAACGGAATGGAATTATAGTTATTTTCCTGTGATTTTCTCCTCTGAAGAAGAATTGTTGAAAGCACAACAAAAACTTAATGAAGCTGAAATTTTCCCTAGAAGATATTTTTATCCTTCATTAAATACGATTGATTTTGTAAATGGTGAAACGATGCCAATTTCAGAATCAATTGCTTCAAGAATTTTATGTTTACCATTGTATGTTGGACTAACAGAAGAAGAATTACAACTAATTGTAAATTTAATCAATTAAAATATGATTATTGTAGGAGCAAGAGGACATGCCAAAGAAGTTTTTGATAATTGTCGGGATACTGAAAATTTATATTTTTTTGATAATGTAACTGGTTTTGAAAAGCCAGTTTTGTTTGATAAAAAAATCATTCAAAGTTTTGATGAATTGCAACAAATTGAGTCAACAAAAGAATTTATTTTAGGATTAGGTGGCGTTATACATCGCTTTAACTTGTGTCAAAAATTTATTGATTTAGGATTTAAACTAAATTCTATAATTGCAAAAAATGCTCAAGTTAGTGCGTCTTCAAATTTAGGAGAAGGATTGAATATTATGAGTTTTGTATTTATTGGTCCAGATTCGAAAATAGGAACTGGTTCTTTGATTAATGCGCATGCTTCTATTCATCATGATGTAGTTATTGGTGATTTTGTGGAAGTTTCACCAGGAGCAAAAATATTAGGAAATTGTACAATCGGTGCATTTTCGACAATTGGTACAAACGCTACAATTCTTCCAAAAGTAAAAATAGGAAAAAATGTTGTTGTTGCAGCTGGAGCGGTTGTTACCTCTGATGTTCCTGATAATTGTATGGTGGCTGGAGTTCCAGCTCAAATTAAAAAACAACTTAAACCTTTAGAATTATAATGGATATTAATATTGAAGTTCATAATGCATACGAAGTCATTAAAAATGGCGGAATTATTTTATATCCAACAGATACTGTTTGGGGAATTGGGTGCGATGCGTCCAATGAAGAAGCGGTTGCAAAAATTTATGCCTTAAAGCAGCGTGAAGAAAGTAAAAGCATGATTTGCTTGATGAATGGCGAAAGAATGTTGTATAATGTTTTTGCTAAAATTCCGGAAGTAGCTTGGGAAATTTTAGACCATTCGGAACGACCAACGACTTTAATTTTAGATCAACCTAAAAATGTTGCTAAAAATATAATTGCTGAAGATAATACGCTTGGAATAAGATTGGTAAAAGAACCATTTTGCTACAAATTAATGGAAAGAATGAAAAGACCTTTAGTTTCAACTTCAGCAAATATTTCTGGACAACCAACTCCAATGAGTTTCAAAGAAATTTCTCCAGAAATTATAAAAGGAGTAGACTATGTTGTAAATTTGCACCACGACAAAGTTTGCAAAAAACCTTCGGCAATTATTAAATTAACATTGGATAGTCAGGTAAAAGTGATTAGAAAATAATGTGCCAATAAATCGATTTGTCAATTAGCCAATTTTAGGATTGCGTTAAATTGGCACATAGGCTAATTGTCAAATTGACAAATTAACACAATGAATTACAAACAACATTTAGATAATAAAATATTCAAAATCATTTCACAAGCAGCTCAGGAACTTAACTTGGAATGTTATGTAATTGGTGGCTTTGTACGTGATATTTTATTAAATAGAAACTAT
>CAMLRV010000230.1 GCA_946482495.1 uncultured Flavobacteriia bacterium | reverse complement strand
CCGATTAAGTTTAACTTTTTCGGGATTTTTTATGTCAATTAATCAGCTCATAAATAGCAAATTTCCAAATAATATTTCTCTTTATCTTAAAAGAGAAGATTTGTTGCATCCAATCATTTCTGGTAATAAATTCAGAAAATTAAAATATAATTTAGAGGATGCGAAACATCAAAATCAAAAAGTATTGCTCACATTTGGAGGAGCGTTTTCTAATCATATTGTGGCAGTAGCTGGCGCAGGTGCAGCGTTTGGTTTTGAAACTATTGGAATTATTAGAGGTGAAGAATTAAGGGATAAAATTGCAGATAATCCGAGTTTGTCAAAAGCACAACAATTAGGGATGAAATTCTTTTTTATTACAAGAGAAGAATACAAATTCAAAGAGAATTCAGATTTTATTGAGAAATTGAAAGCTCAATTCGGACAATTTTATTTAATTCCAGAAGGAGGAACAAATAGTTTAGCTATAAAAGGTTGCGAAGAAATATTAACGGAAACCGATTCAGAATTTGATTTCATTTGTTGTTCAGTTGGAACTGGTGGAACCATTTCAGGAATAATTAATAGTTCATTCGACAATCAAAAAATTATTGGATTTTCTTCCTTAAAAGGTGATTTTTTACAAAATGATATTGCTAAATTTGCAAACAAAGAAAATTGGTCTATAAATTGTGAATACCATTTTGGAGGTTATGGAAAAGTAACAGATGAATTAATTCATTTTATAAATCAGTTTTATTTGGAAAATCAGATACATTTAGATCCAATTTATACTGGAAAAATGATGTTTGGAATTATGGATTTAATCGAAAATAACTATTTTCCACCCCATTCAAAAATACTAACCATACACACTGGCGGTTTACAAGGTATTGCTGGAATGAATAAAGTTTTAGAAAAAAAGGGAAAAACAACACTTATACTATGATAAAGAAAATTTTAATTGCACTAATTTCTATACTTTTCATAAGTTGTGGAGGTTCAAAAATTAGAACTACGCAAAGAACTACCAATACAAAAAGTTATCCTGTAACAAAAAGGTATCCTCAAACCAAAACAACACCAACTGTTAAAACTACACCAACCGTAAAAACAGATGCTCCAAATGAAAATAAAACAACTGGAAGTGAAGTTTTAGTGGCAACTTCTAAAGTGAAGGCTACAAATGAAGATATCAAAAAATACATTTCTGATTTTAAAGAAACGGCTAAAAATAACATGAAAGTCCACGGTGTACCTGCTAGTATTACTATGGCACAAGGAATTTTAGAATCGGGTGCTGGTTTCGGAGATTTAGCCAAACAAGCTAATAATCATTTTGGAATTAAATGTCATACGGGTTGGACAGGCGAATCAATAAAATACGATGATGATGCCGAACAAGAATGTTTTAGAAAGTATAAAGATCCAGCCGAATCATATAGGGATCATTCTACTTTTTTAACGTCTAGAAAAAGATATGAAAGTTTATTCAAATTAGATAAGGGAGATTACGAAGGTTGGGCAAATGGATTGAAAAAAGCGGGTTATGCTACGGATTCATTATATCCATCAAAATTAATAGGAATTATTGAACGTTTCGAACTATATAAAATTGATAACGAAGTTTTGGGAAGAAATTTTGTTCCGAAACCAAGAGTAGTTGTTCAAGTTGAAGGCGAACATGTGGTGCAACAAGGTGATACTTTGTATTCGTTGTCAAAAAGATATAGTCTAACAGTAGACGAATTAAGAAGTTTAAATAATATTCCAGACTCTGGAATTGCAATAGGTCAAAAATTAAAAGTTAAAAAATAATGTTATATCAAAGAAGTAGTCAATTATTTGTTGAAGCTAATAAAGTAATTCCGGGCGGTGTAAATTCGCCTGTGAGAGCTTTTAAAAGTGTAGGAGGAACACCAATTTTTGTAAAAGAAGCAAAAGGTGCGTATTTATTTGATGAAGATGGAAATAAATATATTGATTACATCAATTCTTGGGGACCGATGATTTTAGGTCATGCTCACGAACCTGTAATTAATGCCATAATTGAAAAAGCGAAAAAAGGAACTTCTTTCGGTACGCCAACAGAATTAGAAACTAAAATTGCTGAATTAGCAGTTTCTATGGTTCCGAATATAGACAAAATTCGTTTTGTGAATTCGGGTACAGAAGCTTGTATGAGCGCGGTAAGATTAGCGCGTGGTTATACAAAAAGAGATAAAATCATTAAGTTTTCGGGTTGTTATCATGGCCATTCCGATTCGTTTCTAATTGCGGCTGGAAGTGGACTAAGTACATTCGGTGTGCCAAATAGTCCTGGGGTAACGGAAGGAACTGCAAAAGATACTTTATTGGCGAAATTCAATGACATTGAAAATGTAAAAGCATTATTCGAAGCGAATAAAAACGAAATTTCCGCAATTATTATTGAACCTGTTCCTGGAAATATGGGTTGTATTCCTCCAAAAGCGTCGTTTTTATCTAGTTTAAGAACACTTTGTGATGAAAACGGGACTTTGTTAATATTTGATGAAGTTATGACGGGATTCCGTTTAGCAAAAGGTGGTGCGCAAGAAGTATATAATGTAACGGCAGATATTGCTTGCTTCGGAAAAGTAATTGGAGGTGGATTGCCAGTTGGTGCATTTGCTGGAAGAGAAGAAATTATGAATTACTTGTCGCCAATGGGACCAGTATATCAAGCAGGAACGTTGTCTGGAAATCCGTTAGCGATGGCGGCTGGATATCAAATGTTGTTGGAATTAAATTCTGATGTAGAAATATTTAATCGTTTAAATGAAAAAACCGCCTATTTAGAAAAAGGTATTGATAAAGTTTTAACGGAAAATAATATCGAATTTACTATCAATAGAGTAGGATCAATGATTTCAGTGCATTTTGATAAAAACGAAGTATACGATTTCGAAACGGCTAAAAACGGAGATAACGAAACGTTTAAAAAATTCTTTCACGAATTATTAAAGCGCGGCATTTACATTGCGCCATCTGCTTATGAAACTTGGTTTATTACAGATGCTTTAACGTATGAAGATTTAGATTATACAATTCAAAGTATTAACGAAGTAGCGAAAACATTATAAAATAAAAATCCCGTTCAGAAATAAATCAGAACGGGATTTTTAAAATAAAAGAACTTATTAGTTCGTTAATTTTTTCAACAAACCTGGCTTGTTTTCAATTAATTGCATTTGCTCAGTAGTTAGCGTTGCTCTTAATTTTAATTCCATGATTCTAGCTAATTCAGCTTTTCTTTCAGTAGAAAGATTTTCATTTAAATTTCTGTATTTGTATTCAAATAAACCAAATAAATCTTGACTTACTTTAGTGTCTAATTGAACAACTTGAGTAAGTGCAGCTAAGTTAGCTTTTGCTTCAACTTTTTCGTCAACTTTTTTAAATGTCTCTTGAGCACTAGCATTTAAAGTAAAAGCTAAGAATAAAACAAGAGCTCCTAATAATTTTTTCATTGTAATTTGTTTAATAGTTTTTTCAAAAATAAAAAATATTTTCAATATTGAAGCCTTTTTTATGAATTATTATTCTCTTCTGTGTTTTCTGTGCTCTTTTATTTTATTCTT
>CAMLRV010000229.1 GCA_946482495.1 uncultured Flavobacteriia bacterium | reverse complement strand
CAACTGGTAATACTTTTCCACGTAACGTGATTTCTCCAGTCATAGCAATACTTTTCTTCACTTTATGTTGTGTGAAACTAGAAACCATTGATGTCAACATCGCAATTCCAGCACTTGGTCCATCTTTTGGAGTGGCTCCTTCTGGAACGTGAATATGAATGTTGTATTGATTTAAAATTTCAGGATCGATGTTCAATTGTTTTGCATTCGCTTTGATATATTCCAAAGAAATAGTCACCGATTCTTTCATTACCGTTCCTAAATTTCCTGTCATAGTCATTGCGCCTTTTCCTTTTGAAACTAAGGATTCAATAAATAAAATATCACCACCAACAGATGTCCAAGCTAAACCTGTAACTACACCAGCAATATCGTTATTTTCATATTTATCGCGCTCCATTCTTGGAGATTTTAATACTTCAAGAATATCAGTATCTGTAATTTTTTTATTGTATTCTTCTTCCATAGCTACTGATTTTGCAGCATATCGAACCATTTCAGCAATTTTTTTATCTAAACCACGAACTCCAGATTCACGCGTATAACCGGTTACGATTTTTTCTAATTGTTTTTTACCAATTTGTAAATCTTTAGTAGTTAAACCATGTTCTTTTAATTGTTTTGGTAATAAGAAGTTTTTTGCGATTTCAATTTTCTCTTCAATCGTGTAACCCGACATGTTTATAATTTCCATTCTGTCTCGTAATGCAGGTTGAATAGTTGATAAACTGTTAGATGTGGCGATGAACATGACTTTAGAAAGATCAAAACCTAATTCTAAGAAATTATCATGGAAATCACTATTTTGCTCTGGATCTAAAACTTCTAAAAGGGCAGAAGATGGATCACCATTATGACTTGTTGATAATTTATCAATTTCGTCTAATACAAAAACAGGATTGGATGTTTTCGCTTTTTTAATCGATTGAATAATTCTTCCTGGCATCGCACCGATATATGTTTTACGATGTCCACGAATTTCTGCTTCATCACGTAAACCACCTAATGAAATACGAACATATTCTCTTCCTAAAGCTTCAGCAACCGATTTTCCAATTGAAGTTTTACCTACACCTGGAGGTCCGTATAAACATAAAATTGGAGATTTCATATCGTTACGTAATTTCAAAACTGCTAAATGCTCAATGATACGTTTTTTAACATCTTCTAAACCAAAATGATCTCTATCTAAAATTTGTTGAGCATGTTTTAAATCAAAATTATCTTTAGAAAATTCATTCCATGGTAATTCTAAAAATAACTCTAAATAGTTACGTTGAATTCCGAAATCTGGTGAATTTGGATTAGTACGTTGTAATTTAGAAATTTCTTTCTCAAAATGTTCTTTGGTTTTAGCGTCCCATTTTTTAGTTTTTCCTTTATTACGCATTTCTTCAATTTCAGCATCATGAGAAACACCACCCAATTCTTCTTGGATTGTTTTCATTTGCTGTTGCAAGAAATACTCACGTTGTTGTTGGTCTAAATCGAATCGAACTTTAGATTGAATATCGTTTTTCAATTCTAATTTTTGAAGCTCTAAATTCATGAAACGCAACGTCTCTAAGGCGCGTTCTTTTAAATCAACAACAGAAAGTAAGTTTTGCTTGTCTTCCACATTTAAATTCATGTTCGACGAAACAAAGTTGATTAAAAACGGATTACTTTCAATGTTTTTTATGGCGAAAGTGGCCTCAGTTGGAATATTCGGACTTTCTTTAATAATTTCAATTGCTAATTCTTTAATCGAATCAATAATTGTAGAAAATTCATCGTCATTTTTCTTTGGGCGAACTTCATTAACTTCTTTGATTTTGGCTTTAAAATACGGTTCAGATTGCGTGAATTCGTCAATCTCAAAACGCTTTTTACCTTGAAGAATTATAGTTGTATTTCCATCAGGCATTTTTAAAACGCGCATAATTCTGGCAACAGTTCCTATGTGATGAATTTGGTCAAAAGTTGGATCTTCGTCTGCTTCATTTTTCTGAGCGACCACACCAATAATTTTACCTGCTGCATTGGCATCATTAATCAATTTAATCGATTTATCTCTACCAGCGGTAATTGGAATTACTACACCAGGAAATAAAACGGTATTTCTTAATGGTAAAATGGGTAAATCTGCAGGTAATTCTTCATTATTCATTTCCTCCTCATCTTCGGGAGTCATTAATGGAATTAATTCTGCTTCTGTATCTAATTCTTGAAGCGACAAATTGTCAATCGCTACTATTTTATGGTTCGGCATATCTATTTATAAGTCATTATGTCATTAAAAATATCAAGTAAATTTACAAATAATAATTGTGAATTGATGTAATTGTCAATAAATACAAGGATTGAAGTATAATTTACACTAATACTTGTCAAGATTTATGCCATAAAAAATCCCGAAGGTTAGTTCGGGATTTTATTAAAATTTCTTTTTATTAATTTAAAACATAATCTGTTAAAATCGATGTAGTAGTTGTGCCGTTATTTATAGTTTGAGACTTAATTGGTCCAACGTTTTTCGCATACCAATATGTAGTTTCAACAGTTGAATCTGGTGAACTTGGTAATGATATAGTTTGAACAATTTTTAGTTTTATAACATTTGTAAATGTTTCCCCATCAACAGTTTCAGTTAAGCCAGTTCCTAAAATTGTACCCACATAATTTGATGTCATTGTTACAGCTGGGATTGAAACTGGACCTCCACTATAAGTTGTTGTTTGAGTATATGTTCCATTCCAAGTTTGACTTACGCTTAAATAATCTTTAAGAGCTAAAAACTCAAATGCATTTTGAGTAGCTGTCATTCCACCACCAAGATTTAAATTTGTACCTTCAATTTTAATGTAATAATCACCTGAACTTTTTCTCATTCTCATAGCTGCTGTTCCAGAAACAGTTGAAGTTTGTCCAAATACATTGTCAAAATTATAATATGTAAATCCTCCAATATTTGAAGTTGATATCATTTTCATCGGTTGACTTGCAGCTCCGTTATTTGAAAATGACCAAGAATTATTTATTGCAGCAGGCCAATAATCACCTGATGAACTTCCTCCAGAACCACTTCCTCCACCAGAACCGCTTCCTCCACCTGAGCCACCTGAGCCACTTCCGCCTCCAGAATTATTATTATTTGATAATAAAGACTGATCTATTGGTTCGTTTTCACAAGAAACTAAAGTTAATGATGTAATAATTACAAAAATTGAAAGTAAGTTTTTAATTGTTTTCATATTTATTTTTAAGGTTGTTTATTTTTAAAGTTCCCAAAGATAAAATTATTTTCGAACTTACCATATCATTATTTGTGATAAAATTCTTAAAATTGAGAATGTTTATTCATAAAAAAATCTCGTTCTGAAATTAATCGAACGAGATTTAAATTTATTTTTTTTAAATTATTGCTTTGTATAAATAACCTGAATATTTGATGTTAAATATACAGGAGAACCTCCAGACATTCCTACAACTTCACCACCACTTATAGAATAGGTTAGTGTGTTTCCTGAAATTACATATACATCTGTATAACTCGTTCCACCATCTATATAAGTTAATGATAAGTTAGAACCGCTAACAGACCATGTTCCAATTGTCA
>CAMLRV010000228.1 GCA_946482495.1 uncultured Flavobacteriia bacterium | reverse complement strand
TACCATCACTGTTATAAATATTAACGTTTGGAACAGAGTTGATAATACTTGAAATTGGTGCTGATAAAAATTTACCGTTTGCATCTGTATAAATAAAGTTTACTGGAGTAGTAATAGAAGCGTCATTTCTAGTACTTGGGTAAGATAAACTTGAAATATTTGCATTATCAATTTTAAATTTCGACTGCGTATTTGTAAAACCATTTCCTAATACAAAATCAACACTTTTATTATCACCATAAGATCCAATAAATAAATCTCTATCAGTTAGTAAAGCCCCATTTCCTGCGAATTTACTCACATAATAAGCTGGTCCAAAATGGCACACATAAGTTAAGTCTTTATAATTATCTGTTGGATTGATACCTGTACCAATAGAAGACACAGCAGCATTTCCAGTTCCTGTATTAATTGCACGATAACCAATAACTGTATTTGTATTTTTCTTAAAATTGAATCCGTTAACATTCGGATCAATTGGTTTTAATCTTAAACCGATATAACTATCTACTACTTCAGTTGTTAAATCATCTGGTGGAAGTGTAATTGGAGCTGAACTTACTCCGTTAATTGTTGTGGTTAATTGATCTCCTCCTGTGATTGCATTACTAATTGAATTGATGATTGGTGCGCTAGATGCTACTCCATCAACAGTACTTGTCATTGTATTTGTATTAGACACCAAACTGTTAGTTGTGGCCGCTGGTATTAATAAACTTGGATTAAAATTAAACACATTTCCAACACCATCAGTTCCTAAAATATTATTTGGAATAGTTGAAGAATTAGGTAAGTTTTCTAATCTAGCTGTTCCTTTTGAATGGAAATTTGCTTGTGGATCTGGCACTCCAATTCCAATTGATACTACACCATTTCCTTTACCATAAATTTTATCTGCAATATTTAATTGATCACTTCCAGTTGTACTGATATTAGGTGTTACCCACGAACCAATAAATACGTTATTATCTCCTGAAGTTAAAGTATAACCTGCCCAACTTCCTAAAAAGATATTTTTATCTCCTTTAGAACCGTTACCTGCAGAAGAACCAACAAATACGTTATGATTTCCAGCAACGTTAGCATTTCCTGCAAAAAAACCAAGTGCCGCATTGAAGCCTCCAATAGTATTACTGATTAGCGATCTATATCCAATTCCTTGATTACCCGTTCCTGAAGTATTTACAGATAATGCTTGATCTCCAATTGCGGTATTTGCGTTCCCCGTATTATTGAACAACGCTTTTGGTCCAATACCCACATTCCAAAAAGTAGATGCATCATTTCCAGCATCTTGACCGAAATATAAGTTTGTATTTCCTCCTGCGCTATTACTTACTTGGAATCTTCCTGTATTTGTGATTTGTAATCTTTCAGCATTTTGAACTCTGAACCTTAATGCCTCTGAATTAGTAGTTCCTAAAAAACTAGTGGCCGTTGCATTTGCATTTCCGTCTAATGACCAAAAATCACCAGTAGCCGTTGTACTTAATAAACTTGGATTAAAATTATAAACATTTCCACTACCATCAGTTCCTAAAATATTTGCTGGTAGGGTTGAAGAAGAAGGTAAAGCTTCAAGTCTAAAAGTTCCTTTTGAATGTAAATTAGCTTGTGGATTTGGCACACCAATTCCAACTGACACACCACTTCCAACACCTGAACCATAAATTTTATTTGCAATATTTAATTGATTACTTCCAGTATTACTAATATTTGCTTCAACAAAGTTTCCGATTAATACGTTACTATCTCCAGCAGTCAAAGTATAACCAGCACCATTTCCTATAAATGTATTTCTATTTCCAGTTGACAATTCACCTGAGGCACCTCCTAAAAATGCATTTCCAAATCCAGTTAAATTAGATTTTCCAGAGTTTACACCTAATGCAATATTACCATTTCCTGTGGTATTACTATAAAGTGATCTAAAACCATGTGCCGTATTATTGTATCCTGTAGTATTTGCAGTCAATGCTTCATAACCAACTGCTTCATTTGCTCCACCAGAAGTATTACTTAAAAGAGCATTACTACCAATAGCTACATTCGATCCTCCACTTCCTGAATCGTTTCCTGCATTCTGTCCAAAATATACGTTTGAACTACTTCCTGGAGCATTACTAATATGAAACCTTCCTGAATTTGTAATTTGTAATCTTTCGAAATTATTTACTTTAAATCTTAAAGCTTCATTTGTAGTTGTTCCTAAAAAACTAGCAGATGTGGCATTTGCATTTCCATCAAGAGCCCAGTAATCACCTACTGCTGTAGTAGTTTGACTTGGACTTACATTGAAAACATTTCCATTACTATCAGTTCCTAAAATATAAGTTGGATTTGTATTAACTGGTAAATTTTCAAATCTTACACTATTCTTCGTATGTAACTGAGCAGTAGCATTTGCTACTCCAATTCCAACATTTCCTCCTAGAGGATTGATATGATAATTAAACGATTGATTATTAACTATATCTGAAGACTGTGTCCAATTTCCAGTGGTATTAGTACCTGTTGTTAAATGATTTATTTGTCTTCCAATGCTACTTCCTACGTTGAAAATTCCATCTCCTTTAAAATTAGGTTCAACATTTACATTTGTTGAGTGATCATACACGCCAAATATTGCACCTTGTGTATTTACATTTCCAGCAGGGTTAATTCCAACTGCCATGACTAAACTTTGATTAAAGAATAGTTTATTATTATTTAAATTTACTTTTCTTTCCGAATCAAGAATACCATCAGAATTAAAAATATTTGAATTTCCAGTAGATGCTAATGAAATACTATTTGATACTACACCATTAATAGTAGTTGTTAATGTATTCCCGATTAAAGTATGTGAAATACTATTGATGTTTTTTGATAGGATAACATTACCTGCCGCATCAACATTTAAAACTTTATTATTATTTAATACAGAAGTGGAAAAGTTAGCATTTAAATTAGCAAAATTTAAACCACTAATTCCATTACTTCCACTTGAAAGCAACAACTTAGTTGTAGCCGTATTACTTGGCGCAGCACCAATTCCAATGTTTCCATTAAAAAGTGAATTTCCAGTTAAATACAAACGATATAAAGTATTAGGTGCAATACCTAATCCTAAATTTGCAATTTGACTAGTACCTGTAATTCTAGTATTACCTGTAAATAATGAATTTCCAGTAACGTTTAATTTGTTAGCGGTATTCATTGGTGTCCCAATATTTACATTTCCTCTTGTATAAATCGGTGAAGTTCCACCTGGAGGATTAGTAGAAAACTGAGAATATCCGTTAAAAAAAACAAGGAAAAATAATAGAGTTAACTTATAACTCCATGAGAAAGTAGCTTTCATTGGTGTATGATTTTTTGAAAATTTGCAACAAATGTAAATAATATCTTGTTAAATTATCACAAAAAAATTATTAATTTATTTTTATTTGTAAAATTTTTCATACGATACAAAAGTACTTGAATTAAATAAATTTCCAAAACTTTTGATAAATTGGACAATCAAAATCTATAAAAATGTCATATTTTATTTACATTAATAGCTCGTTTTCAGTGTTTTAAAAAATATCTTTTTTGTAAAATAATTTTTAAATAACACTAAAAAC
>CAMLRV010000227.1 GCA_946482495.1 uncultured Flavobacteriia bacterium | reverse complement strand
GAACAGCTATTACAAACATAGAGTACAGCATTATTTTTGATGCAATTTGATCAAACTTTAATAACATAAGTTTTGATGCCTCATCGCCTAAATCATTATATTTTTTATTATACATTGAGTCAAATACCCAAAAAACTAATAAGATTATAAAAGTAATCCAAATACCTTCGCCTTTAAAAATAAACTTTTCTAATAATAAGTCTATAAAGAAATAGGATAGCATCAGGAATTCTGAAACAAGATTTGCTTTAACACCAACGTCTTCGGGTAAACCAATTAAAACAAATTTTGCTTCACAATTAGTGATAAATTCAATCCAATTTTCATCACTTGGAACGGTAATTATCTTTTCTCCAAACTTTATTTCGCCACTTCTATGTTGCGTAATTTTAGCTAAATCTTTAGAATTGAATACGTTTAATTTATCCATGTTGTGTTTTAAAAGTGTTTTCAAATATAATATTTTCAAGATAGATTACGTTATATAGTGATAGAAATAAATAAAATTTTATTTTTGTGTAAATATTAACCTAAATCAAATAACTAATGGAATTAAATCAATCGAATCCTAGAAATTCTGGATTAAAGGCAGCTGTTGTTGTTTTGGCCTTACTTCTTATGGGAAGTTTAGCGTATGTGTATAAATTGAATCAGGATAAAAATGAAGTTGATTCTAGTTTATCTAAGACGATGACTGAAAAAGAAAAGTTTCAGGCAGAGTTAGAAGCAAAAATTACAGAATACGACAAAGCAATTGCTGATAATACAGCTTTAAAAGGAGAATTGGAAGAAGAACAAGCTAAAATTGTTGAATTATTAGAAAAGATTAAGAAATCGGACGGTAATATTGCTGAACTTACTAAATACAAAAATGAGTATGTGAAGTTAAAACGTGAAATGGATAATTTAATTGCAGAAAATAATTCGTTAAAAGAGAAAAATTCTGGATTAATTAAAGATTTAGACAGTACAAATGTAGTTTTATCAAATGCAAAAACTGCTAATGATACTTTAACGGCTAAAAATGAAAATTTATCTAAAACTGTTGAAAAAGGTCAGAAATTATCAGTTTTAAACTTAACTACTTTGGCAGTAAAACAAAGAAGTTCAGGAAAGCAAGTTGATACAGATAAAGCGAGTAGAGCTGATGTATTAAAAATTAGCTTTACAATTGCAGAAAATCAAATTGCTAAAACAGGAGATAGAACTTATTATGTTCAGGTAATTGACAGTAAAAACAACGTTTTAGGTGAGAAAAAAACGGAAACGTTTGGAACAACTTATTTACCATATAGTTTTGTGAAAACAATTAAATATGAAAATAAAACGGTACAAGTTCAAGAAGATTTACCTGTAAAAAGTATTACAGCAGGTTCTTACTTTGTGAATGTATTTGACAAAAATGGGGAATTAGTTTCTAAAAACAGTTTTACATTAAGATAAAATTTTACTTATTAGTTTAATGAAAAAGTCCCGATTAATCGGGACTTTTTTTATTCTGTAACTACAGCAGCGTTAAATTTTTCATTTACTTTTTTCCAATTAATGACATTGAAAAAAGCATCTATATATTCTTTTCTTTTGTTTTGATATTTTAAGTAATAAGCGTGTTCCCAAACGTCTAAAGCTAAAATTGGCGTTCCTTTAACTTCCACTCTTGGCATTAAAGGGTTGTCTTGATTGAAAGTTGTTGTGATAATTAATTTTCCTGATTTGTCTTTTACTAACCAAACCCAACCTGATCCAAATAATTTCGTAGCACTTTCTGAAAATTGCTTTTTAAATTCTTCAAAGGAACCAAAATCAGTATTGATGGCTTCTAAAACTTCATCTGTAGCATCACCACCATTCGCGCTTAAAATTTCAAAAAAGAAATTATGATTGTAATAACCACCTGCATTGTTTCTAATTTCAGGTTTATTTGTGTCAGATTTTTTTAAGACTTCTTCAATAGATTTTGATTCTAAATCCGTTCCTTTCAAGGCTGCGTTTAATTTATTGCAATATCCAACATGATGCTTAGAATAATGCGTTTCCATTGTTCTAGTGTCAATAAAAGGCTCTAAACCATTGTAAGCATAAGGTAAACCTTTCATTTGAAAAGCGCCTTCTTCATCTTCAGCTTTTACATCTGCTGGATTTCCCATAGCTACTTTTTCAACTTTTTCCGGTTCCGGAATAGTTACTTCAACTAATTCTTTATCTTTTCCACAACTTACTATGCCAGCAACTGCTATAAGCGCTAGAACTAAAATTCTATTTTTCATTTTTTATAATTTTGACTTTTGTTATACTAAAAAAGATAAACATTACTGTCTATCTTTTAGCATTTGATTTATAATTTCGATGTATTTTTCTTTGGCTTCATCAGCACTAAGGTGTCTGACTTGCATCCAGGCATTTTGTTTGAAAGCGGTTACTACTTCGTCGGATTCGTAACCATGATGACCATAACTTATGTTTTCAGAAAGACCTTGTTTGTAATAGGCGTAAAGCACTAACTGTACATCTTGTGGTACAGAAGTTTTCGGAATTCTTTCATTCGCGGCACGAATGGCTTCCTTAAATCTTTCATCTAAAGACAATTCGCTCATTTATTTCTTACTAATTACAGTTTTGTTACCAATGGCTTTATAGCCTAATTTCACATTGATTTCTGTTCCAATTGGAAAATATAAATCAACTCGTGAACCAAATTTGATAAAACCTGCATCTTTACCTTGTACTACTCTCATGCCTTCAACGGCATAATTTACAATTCTTTTAGCTAATGCACCAGCAATTTGACGGTACATAATTTCCCCATAAATTCTATTTTCAATTACCACTGTAGTTCTTTCGTTTTCTTCACTCGCTTTTGGATGCCAAGCCACTAAAAACTTTCCAGGGTGATATTTGCTATATTTTACAATTCCATTTACAGCATATCTGGTTACATGAACATTAATAGGCGACATAAAAATGGAAACCATTAATCTTTTATCTTTGAAATATTCTGGTTCAAAAACTTCTTCAATTACAACCACTTTTCCGTCAACTGGAGCTAAAACATGGTTGTCACTATTGTCAGCAATTCTTGTTGGATTTCTGAAAAACTGAAGAATTAATATTAAAAAGGCTAAAATAAGTGTGCCAACAATTTTAAAAATAATTGGATGGTTTTCTCTTAAAAAGTAATCTGCTGCAAATACTCCTAATACAGATAGAGTTGTAGAGATTAAAATAATTTTTCCGCCTTCTGGATGAAACTTAAACATAATAGTTAAAATAAATTAAATATAATATATATAAAAATGGAACCACAAAAATAACACTGTCTAATCGGTCTAAAATCCCGCCATGACCAGGCATGATGTTTCCACTATCTTTTACACCTGCTTCTCTTTTGAATTTAGATTCTACTAAATCACCAAGAGTACCAAATAACGCAATTACAATTGCTGTAATAATCCACAAAGTTACACTAAAAAATGTATAAAATTGACTAATTATTACTGAACCCAAAATTGTGAATACAATTCCTCCAATAAAACCTTCAATTGTTTTTTTAGGTGAAACTCTTTCTAATAGTTTGTGTTTTCCGAAAGATTTTCCAACTAAATAAGCAAAAGTATCATTGGTCCAG
>CAMLRV010000226.1 GCA_946482495.1 uncultured Flavobacteriia bacterium | reverse complement strand
TAAATTCTAGAGTACACCAACCCATGGGCTTACTTCATGGTGGAGCAACAGTTGCTTTAGCAGAAAGTGTAGGAAGTGCAGCTTCGTTGATGTTTATCAATCCTGAAAAACAAGAAGTTCGCGGAATAGAAATTAGTGCGAATCATTTACGCAGTAAGCGTGAAGGAACGGTTTATTGCACTGCAAAAATTGTACATAAAGGAGCTAGTATTCACTTATGGGAAATTAGAATTGTGGATGAAAGTGACAGATTGATTTCTTTATGCAAATTATCCAATATGGTTTTATCAAGACGTGAAAGATAATGCAACTATTTAAAAAAGCAATTTCTCACTTTCAAAATCAATTACCATTTGTTTTATATACTAAACCAAATGAAGAAATTTTACATGGTATTTTTCAAAATAATGCCATTTTACATAAATTTGAAAATCAAAGTGGATTTGTTTTTTCGAGTTTTTATGAGGAAACCAATGTGGTTTTTCCTTTATTGAATTCCGAAACTTTTCAAGAAGAAATTAACCTTAATATTGAAGATAATTTAGTTCAAATTGAAAATGATTTGGATGAAAGCGCTCAAGTTTTCTTTGAGGATTTAGTTCGAAATGGGATTTCTGAAATTAAAAAAGGAGCGTTTGAAAAAGTAGTCTTGTCTCGAAAAATTGAAATTTCTCAAACGGTTGACTTTATAAAATCATATCAAAATTTACTAATAAAATACCCAACTGCTTTTCGTTATTTGTGGTTTCATCCAAAAGTTGGCATGTGGATGGGTGCCACACCAGAACAATTAGCGAAAATCAAAAATCATGTATTTGAAACTGTTGCTTTAGCTGGAACGCAAGTTTATACCGAAATGATAACTTGGCGAGATAAAGAAATTGTGGAGCAACAATTAGTTACTGATTATATCAAAAGCAAAATAGATAATTTTGTGGAAAATTTACATATTTCAGAAGCTCACACGCAAAAAGCAGGAAATATTGTGCATTTAAAATCCGATATTTCTGGAAAATTAAAATCGAGTATCTCTGAAATAGATGTTATTAAAGCAATTCATCCAACATCTGCGGTATGCGGAATGCCTTTAGAATCTTCAAGAAATTTTATTTTGAAGAATGAAAGCTATGATAGAAAATATTATGCTGGATTTTTAGGCGAATTTCAAATGCAGGAGCAAACCAATTTATTCGTAAATTTGAGATGTTGCGAAATTGAAAACTCAAAAACAACAATTTACGTTGGTTGTGGAATCACAAAAGACAGTCAGCCTGAAAAAGAATTTATAGAAACAGAAAATAAAGCAAAAACCATTTTGAGTATCTTAGCTACTATGTAACGAAGAAACTCTACAATTCAAAACAATATGAAACTAGATATATTAGCATTCGGTGCTCATCCAGACGATGTAGAATTAGGCTGTTCAGGAACAATTGCTAAAGAAATTTCGTTAGGAAAAAAAGTCGGAATTATCGATTTAACACGCGGCGAATTAGGAACTCGTGGAACAGCTGAAACTCGTGATGCGGAAGCTGCTGATGCAGCTAAAATATTAGGTGTTCATGTTCGTGAAAACCTAAACTTTAGAGATGGGTTTTTTATGAATGACGAAAAGCATCAGTTAGAAATTATTAAAATGATTCGCAAATACCAACCTGAAATTGTATTGTGTAATGCAATTGCCGACAGACATATTGATCATGGAAAAGGTAGTAAATTGGTAAGTGATGCATGTTTTTTATCAGGTTTATCAAAAATTGAAACGGAATTAAATGGTGAAAAACAAACGCATTTCCGACCAAAATTAGTCTATCATTACATTCAATGGCAAAATATTGAACCTGATTTTGTTGTGGATATTTCTGGATTTATTGATATAAAAATGGAATCGGTAATGGCGTATAAAACGCAATTTTATGATCCAAATTCAAAAGAACCAAACACACCAATTACTTCAAAAAACTTTTTAGACAGCGTAAAATATCGCTCTATGGACTTGGGAAGGCTAGTAGGAGTGGAGCATGCAGAAGGTTTTACTGTTGAAAGATATGTGACTGTCAATAGTTTAAGTAATTTAATATAAAAAAGTAAAAAAATATTTTTGCAGTACGCAATAAACCACTATATTTGCACCCGTATTTATACATGGTGATTGTAGCTCAGTTGGTTAGAGCGTCGGATTGTGGTTCCGAAGGTCGCGGGTTCGAGACCCGTCTTTCACCCTAAAGCCTTGCAGAGATGCAGGGCTTTTTTTATGTGTAAAAAAATCGCCCAGATAAAATCGGGACGATTTTTTGTTTTATACTGATTTGATTACTTTTTCAAATCAAAACTATATTGTAAGCCGAACATAAATGTTCTTGGTGCGGCAACAGTATACGTTGGCTGTGAATTGGCTGTGTTTGCTCGTGTTACGTTGTAGGCATACAATTTATCTGTAGCGTTTAAAATATTGGTATAGATTTCTAAATTCTTCCAAGTATAGCCTAATCTTGTATTAAAAATTGTGTAACCTTCATATTTTACGGTATTTATTTGATCTTGGTAAAAACTTGAAACATACTGACATTCCAGTGCAATTCTGAAATTTGGTAACCAATTTGGTTTATAAGTAATTTCACTATTACCTGACCATTTTGGAGCTGAAGGCATTTCAAAACCATCTAAATTTTTAATCGGATCGCTTGGTTTGGCCGACACATCAAATTTCACGAAAGTATGCTGTGCGCCTGTTCCTCCAATTCTGAATTGTAATTGTTTAGAATGATAGTAATTCAATGAAAATTCTACTCCTTTATGACGCGTTTGTCCTGCTGATTGGTAATCGAAAGAATTATCCGCTTGACGAATATTTAATAATTCATTTTGTCCATTTAATAAGTAAAAGGCATAATCTAAAGTCAGTTTATTCCCAATCAAATTTGTATAACCACCAATTTCATAATTTCTAAATTGAGCAGGTTTTAAATTATAATAAAAATCAGCTGGAACTCCCGTATTTCCTCCTGTTCCAGGTTTTAATCTGAAAATAGAAGTTACTCCAGGAGGCGTAAATCCTTCAGAATAATTTACATAATATCCCACATTTTTACTGATAATGAAGTTCAATCCGCCTTTAAAAGTAGTTCTTTCGTATTTCTGATTGCCACTACTGTCGTTTAGGTAATTATTATAACTCAAATCCATGATGTCATGGCGCATTCCGAAAGTTAAAATTAAATCGTGATTCAGTTTAGTTTTCGTTTGAATGTAAGTCGCCAGGTTTTTGACTTCCGAATCGTAATCGGCTAATTTTACACCATTCTCACCTAAATTTTCATAGGTGTTTACGGTTTGTCCGCCCGGATTTAAATTCGCTTTTAAATTGATTTGATTCGAGAAATAAGTAATCGGAGAGAAATCGTATAATAAACCTGCAACAAATTCAGTTTTAAGAGCATTGATGTTTTGAATTTGTTGAGCTAAAGCACCATAACTTTTAAAATTATTCGAATTAATTTCTCCTTTTGCAGTGGTTTGTCCGGTTGTCCATTTAATTCCATAAGAAGGATTTTGACCTAATTTATTATCTCTGAAATAGGTTGTAATTGAAGTTTTAGAATTGGAATTCCAATCTTTTTCAAAAGTTAATTTCGTTCGTAAGGCTTCTGATTTTCTGTAGGTGAA
>CAMLRV010000225.1 GCA_946482495.1 uncultured Flavobacteriia bacterium | reverse complement strand
TTAGGTGGTATTAGTTATTTGGATATGCAAGAACATCATCAGGCTTGGGTGTTAAGCAGAATGCGCATTGAAATCACTAAATTGCCAAAATGGAAAGATGTTATTACGATTAAAACTTGGATTAAAACCTTAGAAAATTCACGTTCAGTGCGTTGTTTAGAAATGTTTTTGAATAATGAAAAAATTGTAGGTTGCGAAACATTTTGGGTGGTAATTAATACGAAAACCAGACGACCAGATAATTTAGCTTTACCTCACTCCCATTTCGAAAAGTTTGATACCAATAGTATTTTAAAACCAATTCAGAAAATAACAATTCCGGAAGTTTTTACTTTTAAAGATGAAAGAAATATTCTGTTATCTGATATTGATATAGTTAATCATGCCAATAATGTAAAATATTTAGAATGGTGTTTAGATGTAACGAATATTGAAACCGTTTTAAAAAATAAAATTAAAGCGCTAAACTTAAATTATTTACAAGAATTGAATTATAATGATGGAATTGAAATTCATCATACTGAAAATTCATTCTTAATTACAAAAGAAGGAAAAAGTTGTTTTGCTTTGGAATTAGAAACAAATTAAAAAACAATCTTACTTAAAGTTTCCATTACATAATCGTGCATTACTTGCTTGTAATCCAGATGAGTAACCATTCGTAATTTTCCTTGTCCCATATTGCTGATATTGATGTTTTTCTCTTTCAATTTATCCATAAATTGAGTTAAATTCACATCCGTTTTTAAGGTAAAAATAACAATATTCGTTTCAATTGGTTCCACTTTATATACAAATGGTAACGTACTTAAAATTTCACCCAATTCTTTTGCTTTTCTATGATCTTCTTCTAAACGAGAAATATTATTTTGCAACGCATACATTCCTGCCGCCGCTAAATATCCAGATTGGCGCATACCACCACCAAATATTTTTCGGATACGAAGTGCGCGTTTCATATCTTCTTTCGAACCAATTAAAACAGAACCAACCGGAGCACCTAACCCTTTCGATAAGCAAACTGAAATGGTATCAAACAATTCTCCATAAATTTTTGGGTGTTGCTTTTTAGCGACTAATGCATTCCAAATTCTGGCTCCATCCAAATGGTATTTTAAATTATGCTTCGTACAAACATCTTTAATTTTACGCAAATCTTCAATTTCATAACAAGCACCGCCACCTTTGTTTGTGGTGTTTTCTACACAAACTAACTTCGTTAAAGGGGCATGATAAAATTCTGGATCATTAATAGCATTCTCCACTTGTTCTGCTGTAATCATTCCGCGATTTCCATCAATTAAATTACAAGAAACACCACTATTAAACGAAACGCCACCTGCTTCATATAAAAAAACATGTGCCCATTTATCACAAATTAATTCATCGCCAGGATTGGTATGCAATTTAATGGCTGTTTGATTTGCCATTGTTCCTGATGGAAAAAATAACGCAGCTTCTTTACCAAATAAATCAGCTAAAGTTTCTTCTAATTCATTAACTGTTGGATCCTGTTTAAAGACATCATCGCCTACTTTGGCGTTAAACATGAATTGCAACATTTCTTGAGTGGGTTTAGTAACCGTATCGCTGAATAAATTAATTTCCATAAATCGTTTGAATAGTCTATTTTTGTTGTGTAAAACTACAAATAAAATGGTAAATACCGAACAAATTAAAGACATTATTAATCGCCTTGGTGCGTTAAGGAGGTATCTTTGACGTTGATGCCAAACTAATTGAGATTGCTAACGAAGAAGAAAAAACCTTTGCACCAGACTTTTGGAACAATGCAAAGCAAGCAGAAATAGTTGTAAGAAACTTACGCTCAAAGAAAAAATGGGTAGATGATTACAAACATTGCGAAGATTTAGCAGAAGAATTACAATTAACTTACGACTTTTTTAAAGAAGATGCTGTTTCTGAAGAAGAATTGGATGCAATTTTCGATAAAACAATTAGCAATATTGAAGATTTGGAGTTTAGAAATATGCTTTCGGAAGAAGGTGATAATTTAAGCGCTGTTCTTCAAATTACTGCTGGTGCTGGTGGAACGGAAAGTTGTGATTGGGCAAGCATGATGATGCGTATGTATTTGATGTGGGCTGAAAAACAAGGTTACAAAGTAAAAGAACTGAATTACCAAGAAGGAGACGCTGCAGGAATTAAAACCGTAACCCTAGAAATTGAAGGCGATTTTGCTTTTGGTTATTTAAAAGGAGAAAATGGAGTGCATCGTTTGGTGCGAATTTCTCCGTTTGATAGTAATGCCAAACGTCATACTTCATTTGCTTCAGTTTATGTATATCCGTTAGTTGATGATACTATTGAAATTGAAATTAATCCTGCTGATATTGAAATTACTACTGCTCGTTCTAGTGGTGCTGGTGGACAAAATGTAAATAAAGTAGAAACCAAAGTTCAATTGTATCACAAACCTTCAGGAATTCAAATTCAGTGTTCAGAAACACGTTCACAACATGATAACCGTGACCGAGCGATGCAAATGTTACGTTCGCAATTGTATGAAATTGAATTGAAAAAGAAAATGGAAATGCGTGCCGATATTGAAGCTAGTAAAATGAAAATTGAATGGGGTTCACAAATTAGAAACTACGTTTTACATCCATATAAATTAATTAAAGATGTACGAACAGGATTTGAAACATCGGATTCTGAAGCCGTTTTAAATGGAGAAATTGATGGTTTCCTAAAAGCCTATTTGATGATGATGGGACAAAAAGAAGAGGAATAACAGTTCGACTCCCTTAGTGTCACAAAACAAAAAAGCCTTCCAAATTGGAAGGCTTTTTGTTTGAAAATATATTATCTATTCGGATTTAAAGCTTTATCAATTCTAGCTATTAAATCAGCCATATGGAATTTACTTAATCTGTCTGTTGCTAAAGCATTAGCAGCCTTTAACTGACCTCTTAATTCAATTAAATGTCCACGAGCAATAGAAGGCAAATCTGTATCTGCAATAACTATTCTTCTTCCGTTGAAATTCGCTACAGCATTTCTATCTAAACTAATCGCATCAATTAATTTAGTTACATACAATTTTTGTAAATTTCTTCTATATACATCAATTGCAGTATTTGTTTTTAATTCAGAGAAAATACCACGTTTTAAATCGCTTAATAATTCATCAATTGAATAATTAGCTTTATTCATTGAAGAAGTTTCCATTAAACGCGCCATTCTATCTAAAGATAATAAATTTGTTAGCGTTCCATCTTGAATTCCTTTAATTAATTCTACACCATTATCTGGGTTAATTTTTGCTAAAATATTTTGATCTAATAACCAAGTTGGCGTTTTAAATAATTGCTCATTCAAGAAAGCTACCGCTTCATTTTGAGTCGCAGAAGGAACAATTTCATACTCATTTCCTTCCATATCGTACGTTTTTGGCGTTTCATAAATTCCACCTACGTTTTTAGTAACGTGACCCATATAACGACGGAACTGACCAACTAAAGAATTATATAAACCTTCTAATTCTGAATAATCTTCACCTTTTTCTTTACTCCACTCAATTAAGTTTGGTAAAATTCTTTTTAAGTTTTTGATACCATATTCAGAAGCTTTCATCGCATTATCACCTAAATCTTCAGTTTGGTAACGTGGGTCATACGGACTCGTTTCTGTTCCAAACCATAATCTACGGTTTTT
>CAMLRV010000224.1 GCA_946482495.1 uncultured Flavobacteriia bacterium | reverse complement strand
TTTTTCCTTATTCAAATGTTCCAACAAAACACCTAATTTGATAGTAGCTTCAAAAGGTAAGTCTCTTTTACCAATCGCAATCATCGACCAATGTCCTTCAGTTACACCCATTAACATAGCCGATTCTTCTTGAGTTAAACCTAAAATATTCTTTAATGTAGTAGTGTTTTTCACTTGTTGTTTTTTTTCAAAAATAAAAATTTTCCAACAAAAACTGTTGTAAAATTTCAAAAAAAAATATTTTCCAACAAAAAACTTAAACTATATCTCCAAACTCATACTACAATCTTTTCGTTACATTTGTAAGTAACATTATTCATACAACAAACATGAAATCATTTTACCTATTAATCATAGCCATTATTAGCTCAAAGTCGCTAGCTCAAGAACTAATAGTAAAGGCAAAATTCGAAAACATACAATATGTAGAAAGTATAGAATGGCATAATGACGATATTTATTGTGCAGGATATACTTTTGAAACAAAAATTAACGATGGTAATTCCACTGATGCTTATTTAATTAACTACGACACCAATTTAAAACCAAAATGGAGTCTTAAAATTAGTGAGGCACATTCTAATATAATTTATTCCATAAAAAGACACAAAGACAAAATTTATGCCTTAGTAAGTCAGGGCGAAGTGCAACCCTTAAGTCGAAACCTTAAAATTAGTCTATTTGTCATTACTTTAAATGGAGAAATAGAAAGCAAAACACTTTTGGGAAGTACATTTTATAATCCCTCAAATATCACTTTTGATGGAGATAACTTAATTTTTGGTCATCAAGTTCATGATGGCACCTCTTACTCAAGCAATTCTTGGTCTGAAATAATTAAATACAATATTGTAACTAAAGAAATCTTTAGAGTAAAAAGTGAGCAATACTTTTCTAGACCACAAAAAATTATAGTCGATAAATCTAACATTTATCTGTTTGGAATTTATTTACATACCAACCAACCTAATATTATGACCTTTAGAAATGGAAAGTATTCGCAGATTAGTTTAAAACCAAGCAAAGAAGAATATTTTCTAGACAGTTATATCAATGAAAATATTTTAACTGTGGTATGTGTTTTTCCTGGTGCCTATGGCGATTCCAAAAAATATTTAAAATTCTATTATGTAAATTTAACCACGGATGAAATCACATCTACTAGCATAAGTTATGAGAATTTGGGTTGGAAAGAAGCTCGATTTTATACATTTTCAACTGGAAATTCATCATGGGGAATTATAGAAGATAGCAAATCGACAACTTTGAAATATGCACTAATAAACAATAAAGGAAAAGTAGAAAAGACTTTAAATTTTGATGTAAATAATGGAAGGAGTTATTGGGAAAGATACATTTTTAAACCAGGAAAACTCCTAAATGCAAACTCAAGCGGTATTCAGATTTACAAAACAGAATAGAGTTTTGAAAACACAGATTTGGTCGTGCGGATTTACAATCCAAGCTAATATTTTCGTATCTTTAACTTAATAATTCTACGTTTATGACTATTTCTGCAACGATAAAAAACGCTTTTAATAAAAACGAAGTTTCAGTTTCCACAGAGAACAATACAAAAAGTATTGCCATCAACCCAAAAGCTGAAGGATTCGGCTCTTCTATAAATGGTGGTGAATTGTTATTTCTATCATTAGCAACCTGCTTTTGCAATGATTTATATCGTGAAGCGTCCAAAAGAAATATGTCTTTAGACCATGTAGAAGTTAACGTTTCTGGGCAATTTGGTGGCGAAGGTGAACCTGCTAGCCATATTTCGTATACTGCAAATGTAGCAGCTAAGAATCATACTGAAAAAGAAATTGCAGAGCTCATTCAATATGTAGATTCTGTAGCGGAAATTCACAAAACCTTACGACAAGGCATTACTATTGAATTGAAATGATAACATCGTAAATCCCAAATCTCAAATCGTAAATCCCAAATCGTAAATCGTAAATCATTACTCAACACTGAACCGTAACTCTCAAAAATGTCGCTGATATTTTTGTCCCATCCGAACCATTTTGGTTTTGACTATTCACTAAATCTAATAATTCTTGTTGCAATTTGTCTGCTTTTCCGTTTTGATCTGCGGCTTCAAAAGCGTTCATCGTTGGTCCGTAATAGTTTCTGAATAAAGCTACATATTCTTCTGGAGAAGCTGGTGTTATAAAAGTAAAAGTATCTCTATCACAAGAAATGTTTTCCTTCGCAATTCCGGCACTACCAAAGCGCTCTATCACATTATCTTCAATTCCCCACAACATCGGACTCACAAAGCCTTCTGGCGGTGGTGGTGTATAGGCGGAAGCAATTTTTAAAACTTGTGCCACAAAAGTTGGATCACCAGGAATCCAGTTCCCCATAACCACTCTTCCACCCGACTTCGTAACCCGAACCATTTCTTTAGCTACATCAAAGGGTTTCGGGGCAAACATAGCTCCGAAAATACTTATCGATACGTCAAAGGTTTTATCGTTAAGCTCATTTAAATCGGTAGCATCACCTTGTTGAAAAGTACAATTGGATAAGTTTTCTTGCTTAGCGCGAATATTTCCTGCAGCCACTAAGTTTTCTGCAATATCCACTCCTAAAACGGTAGCGCCCAACTTAGCTGCTGGAATGGCTGTAGTTCCATCACCACAACCTAAATCAAGGATGTAGTTGTCTTTGGTGATTCCTAATTTATCAATTAACGCCGAACCACTTTCTCTCATGGTTTCGGCAATTTTAGTGAAATCACCTTTTTCCCATAATGCTTTATTTGGATTCATAGATAAAATTTTTTAAAACCTTAAAGGTAAGGCTTTTACGTTTAAATTTCACCCAAACAACTGAAAACTAAACCAATGACATAAAAATACGATGAAGTAAAACAGGCCATAAGCAAAGTTACGCTTACATCTTTTTAGTATCTTTGAAACTTCATTAACAAAAAAACAACAATATGAGTAGATTAAACTTAATAGTAGCACTATTTTTTTTCTTACCAAATGCTATTTTTTCACAAGAAACAAAAGAATATTCTTATGTGAAAACAGCCACGAATCAAGTAAAAATTCCAGGAAAATGGGAACAATTAAATACGGCAGACGACTCGGGTCAAACTTATTTAAAAAATAGCGATGGAATAATAATTGCAATTGCTCAAAACCCTAAAAAAGCCTATCCTTTTTTTAATGGTAAAAAATCTGCTTTTGAAAACGTAAAATTATTTTACACTTGGGATTCTGATTATAGAAAAGAAAACAACTTTAAAACAGATAAGGTTAAAGAAGATTCAAAATTAGAGTATGTAATTTGGAAATATAATGATGGAAAAATCGATAATGTATTTCTATTTGGCTCAATAAAAGATAATTTCTTAAACCTACTTGTTTATATAGACAAATGGACAGAAGCTGAAAAAATTGATTTTCTAGAGAATCTTTATAAAATAAATAGGTAATATCATTGAAAAATATAGCAACGCAAAGTCTCCTGACTTTGCGTTTTTTTTTAATTGCGACCTTATAAATTATGGATTGGCTCCGCCCATCCAGCAAAGCTCCGCTTTGAAAACCAAAAGGTATAAAAAAAGCGATCAAGTAAACTTGTCCTATTTCATTTTTCAGTATATCACGAACTGGATTGGCTCCGCCCATCCAGCAAAGCTCCGCTTTGAAAACCAAAAGGTATAAA
>CAMLRV010000223.1 GCA_946482495.1 uncultured Flavobacteriia bacterium | reverse complement strand
GCAACTCCAGAAGCATTGTCATCCGCACCATTATGAATCATTCCTTTAGAGAAAGGTTTCGTAGAATGATTGTGTTCGTTAACACCTAAATGGTCGTAATGTGCACCGATTATAATGGTTTTATTCGCACCGTTATCTAAAAAACCAATAACATTATTTGAATGTAACAGTTCGCCAACTGCTGTTGAATCATGTGGATTGGTATTATATCGATACGAAAAAGGCTGCAAAAAAGTTTTATCATAAGGTTTTAAACCAATTTTTTTGAATTCTTTTTCTATGTATTTAGCAGCTATTTTTTCGTTAGCGCTTCCTGTCATTCTACCGCCTAATTTATCCGAAGCTAAATAGGTAATGTGTTTTTTTAAGTTTTTAGCATCGGCATTTTCAATATCTACGGTTTCTACCCAATCTGCAATAAAAACATTCGTTTCACGTGCTTTATCTTGTTGGCGATTACTCGAAAATACTAGTTTTTTCCCATCAGGTGAAAATTGTGGAAAAGCATTAAATTCACTTTCATACGTAATTTGTCGTAAACCTGTTCCGTCAATATTAATCATGTATAATTGAAAATCGTATCCTTTTGTAGCATGATGATTCGAAGAAAATATAATTTTTTTATCTGATGGATGAAAGAAAGGCGCCCAATTGGCTTTTCCTAAATGTGTAATTTGTTTTAAATCAGAACCATCAATATTACACGTGTAAATTTCCATGTTGGTTGGCATCACTAAGTTTTCTGCCAATAAATCTTTGTATTCTTTGATGTCTTTTTCAGTTGTAGGACGCGAAGAACGAAATACTAATTTTTTACTATCGTGTGAAAAGAAACAACCACCATCGTATCCTAATCCAGATGTGACTTGTTTTAAATTACTTCCGTCAATGTCCATCGTATAAATTTCTAAATCGCCTGAACGTATACTTGTAAAAGCAATTTTCTTTCCGTCAGGAGAAACCACGGCTTCAGCATCATATCCTGGCGAATTAGTTAATTGTTTTACAATTTGCCCATCTTTTGTAGCCATGTAAATTTCAAATTCTGGATAAATAGCCCAAAGATATTTTCCATCTTTTGGTTTTGGTGGAGCAGGACAAGCTGTATTTGAAGCATGTGTAGAAGCATAAATAATATGTTTTCCATCTGGCATATAATAAGAACACGTTGTACGACCTTTTCCTGTTGAAACCAATTTCAGATTGTTGAAATCCGTAATAGGTTGGGTTAAATCTAACGAGTAAATTTGATCACAAGGAACGCCAAACTGCGTATTAGTTACTTGCATCGTTAAACTTTTACCATCCGGACTAAAATACGCTTCCGCGTTGTCGCCACCGAAAGTTAGTTTTTTGATGTTTTTTAAGTTAGTTTCTTGTGCGAATCCAGTTAGGCAAAACATAACTGAAAAAGTAAGTACAATTTTATGAAAATGCATATATCTTAATTTATTTTTGTTTTAACTTCCAACTTCCAACTTCCAACTTCCAACTTCCAACTTCCAACTTCCAACTTCTACCCATGAACCGTAACACCATCACCATATTTTGAAATAATTTGTGCTTCATGTTCTAGCCAAGCTTTCCATCTAGCTTCTACATCAATATCTCCAGCATATTTTCTAGCTAAGTTAATAAATGTTGTATAATGTGCCGCTTCGCTTTCCATTAAATCTCTATAAAATTGAGCTAATTCTTCGTCTTTTAAATTTTCAGAAAGTACTTTAAAACGTTCGCAACTTCTCGCTTCAATCATGGCTGCAAAAAGTAAACGTTCAATTAATCCACCTTCACGACTACCATCTGAAGATTTTTTCAAATACTTCATTAAGTCATTCACATAATCATCTTTTCTATCTCTAAGAAATTCGTAACCACGTGCTTTAATAATATCATGAACCATTTGAAAATGCTGCATTTCTTCAATTGAAATGGCAGTCATTTCTGTAACCAAATCCTCTTTTTCGGCATTATTAATAATTAACATGATGGCATTAGTTGCCGCTTTTTGTTCGCACCAAGCATGATCACTTAAAATTTCTTCTAAGTTTTGCTCTACTATATTTGCCCAACGTGGATCTGTTGGTAATTGCAATCTTAAAATAGACATTTTTTTAATTTAAGTTTTAAAAAGTTTATTAGCCTAAAAAAGGTATTATGAACATAGCATAATACCTTTTAAAATTTTAATATAATATTCTGTTAAACTGTGTATTAGAAAACAAACATGGCTCTTTCACCCATTAATTCGTTTACTTCTTGAGCAACTTCTTCTAATATATCTTCGTTGGTATGGTTCATTAAAACTTTGTCAATTAATGCCACAATTGTTTCCATATCTTCTTCCAATAAACCACGAGTTGTGATTGCTGGAGTTCCAACGCGAATTCCTGAAGTTACAAATGGTGATTTGTCGTCAAAAGGAACCATATTTTTATTTACTGTAATTTCAGCTTTAACTAAAGCGTTTTCCGCTTCTTTACCAGAGATGTTTTTGTTACGTAAATCGATTAACATCATGTGGTTATCTGTTCCTCCAGAAATAATGTTATAACCTCTTTTTACGAATGCTTCAGCCATAGCTTTAGCATTTTTTTGAACTTGTAATGCATAACGGAAGAATTCATCTGTTAAACACTCTCCAAAAGCAACTGCTTTAGCGGCAATAATGTGCATTAATGGTCCACCTTGATTTCCAGGAAAAACTGACATGTCTAAAACATGACTCATCATTCTGATTTCACCTTTTGGAGTAGTTAATCCCCATGGATTTGGGAAATCTTTACCCATCATGATTAGTCCACCACGAGGTCCACGTAATGTTTTATGAGTTGTTGTTGTTACAATATGACAATGAGGAATTGGGTCATTTAATAAACCTTTTGCAATTAATCCAGCAGGGTGAGAAATATCAGCCATTAATAAAGCGCCAACAGAATCTGCAATTTCACGGAAACGTTTGAAATCCATATCGCGAGAATAAGCAGAAGCACCAGCAATAATAATTTTTGGTTGTTCTTTAGTAGCTATTTCTTGAATTTTATCATAGTTTAATAAACCAGTTTCTTGGTCAACTCCGTAAAAACTTGGTGTGTATAATTTACCAGAGAAGTTTACTGGCGAACCGTGAGTTAAATGCCCACCATGTGATAAATCGAATCCTAAAATTTTATCTCCAGGTTTTAAGCACGCTGCAAAAACTGCCGTGTTAGCTTGTGAACCAGAGTGAGGTTGTACGTTTGCATATTCAGCACCGAATAATTCTTTTACTCTATCGATTGCAACTTGCTCCACAATATCTACTACTTCACAGCCTCCGTAATATCTCTTACCAGGATATCCTTCTGCATATTTATTTGTTAAACAAGAACCTGCAGCTTCCATTACTTGGTCGCTTACAAAGTTTTCTGAAGCAATTAATTCAATTCCGTGAATTTGTCTGTCTTGCTCATCTAAAATTAGGTCAAAAATAAGTTCGTCGCGTTGCATTTGTATGATTAAATTTAAATTTTGTCAAAAGTACGAAAAATGTTTGGTAAATTAAATGGATAGTTTAATTTTGATTACTCAAAAAACAACAAAAAATACAACACATAGATATGGCAAATTATGCGAATGATCCAAGTAGAAAATCTTGGTTAGATATTAAAAATGATAGTGATTTTCCAATTCAAAATATTCCATTTGGAGTTTTTATT
>CAMLRV010000222.1 GCA_946482495.1 uncultured Flavobacteriia bacterium | reverse complement strand
AAAGAAAGATGATTCTTTCCATTTGTTTTTCTCAGAGGATAATACTTTAAATTTTTCAGAAGAAAATTCTGTTTGGGCTAATTTTAAAGGAAGCGATGCACCGCAAGATATTGTTTTTGAAATTCCTGAAGATAAATTACCAACTTTAATGAGAATAGATTTAAATTCATATCAACAAAGTGAAGCGGTTCAAATTAACAGTTTCAAAATGAAATATTTTAACAGTGAATTTAAAGCTGATGGTAAAAGTTTCTTTGATTATTTTGGACCAAATACAGAAACTGTTGAAGTTGTAGACAAAGATAAAGTTATTATTAAACCTTTAGTAAAAGAAGGTGCAAAATATACTCCGCCAAGTTTCTTCCCTTCAGAGGAAGCTTTAAAAACTAGAATTGACCAAGTTGTTAAAGGAGCAAACAAATAAAAAAATAGGAACCAATTGGTTCCTATTTTTTGTTTAAAGCTATTTTAATATAACATTTAATAAGCGAACTATAAAATTGATAATAGTTCTTATATTTTGGCAAATAACCATATAGTGTTTTTACATCTAAGGCTTCTTTTAAAGCGGTATAAACCTGATTACTCACGCCACCATTTTGCATATTTCCTGTTACCTTTTCAAAATAACCAGGAACAATAAAATCTTTACATCTGATATAAAAATCTAAATCACCCACAATTTTATATTTGGTACTAAACATTCCAACTTTTTCAAAAAGCTCTCTTTTATGAAAAGATCCTACTTGAGCAATATTAATATCTCTAATCACATTATCCCAAATATATTTTTTACCAAAAACAGTAATTACTTCGTTTTTAGCATTTGTTAAATTTAATTGAGAAGAAATATAATTTATTTGAGGTTGTTTTATAATTTCTGAATGATATAACGATAAGGCATTAGGTAAATAACTATCGTCTGATCCTAAAAAACTAATCCATTCTCCAGAAGATAATTTAATCCCTTTATTCCATGCGTCATAAATTCCTTCGTCTTTTTCAGAAATGTAATGAAAAGAAACACCTTTGTCTTTAAATTTTGGAATAAAACTTTGAATTAATTCTACCGTTTTGTCTGACGAATTCCCATCAACTATAATATACTCAAAATTTAAAAAATCTAAATCTAAAACTGATTGTATGGTTCTAGAAATAGTTTCTTCACTATTATATGACGCTGTAATAATACTAAAAAACGAAGATTTAGACATTGGAGTTAATTTTAAATATTTTTTTAGTTAATAATTTTATTTTATGGTTCTTTAAAAACAGAAAAACAAACAAAATAAAGCAAAATATAAAGCTAATGATATAAATATAATTGAAAATGTTTTTAAATAAATTTAGCACAACATAAAAACCTAAAACCGCATTAATTATTGCTGTTAGAAGGAAAAATACATCTTCCAAGGAAATGATTTCTTTCCAAGTAATGGTATTTATTTTATGATAAGAGAATAAAACCACTAAAGAACCAATTAAGAAGGAAATATTCCAAGCAATTACAACACCATAATCACTATAATGTAATCCTAAAAGATATCCTAAAAGCGGATTTAAAATTGTTATAACAGCATAAGAATAAATAAGCCAATTTAATTTACCCTCACCTAAGTAACTAAAATATGCCGGATTACTACAAATATTTACAAAGGCAGCCAAACTATTTATAATTACTGCGAAGATAAAAAACGGAATTAATTTACCTATCCAGATATAAGAAACTGCAGGAATTACTATTAAGATTCCAGTAATCAAAACAACATTAAATAATAATATTAACGAGAAGGTTTTTATGTAAAGTTCTTTAATTTGCTTTTCATTAATTTCTTTTGCTTCCGCAACAACAGGAACAATAACTTGATTAGCGCTTACAAGCAAACCTCTTAATTGGGTTACTAATCTGCTCGCCATTTCATAATAACCAACTGAAGCCAAACCGCCAAACTTACTCAGCATGGCTTTTGTTACAGGTTCAAAAGACATTTGCATGAAAGATAAAGCTTGCATTTTTAAACCATAATTAATGATTTCTTTAAATAAAACAGCACTCCAATTCCAACGTAGCGTTAAAATCCCAGGAATGCTTTTAGATAAATAATATACGGATAAGATAAGTACAATTATAGCTTGAAAAATTTGTGCAAAAATCAACCCTTTTAAACCAAAATTCGGGGTTAATAACAAACTCAAACCAAATAATAAAAGAGTAGAAAAACTAACGATGTAGCTTTTAAGATAATTTTTTTGAATTCCATCTAAACAACTACTAATTACCCCACTAACAGCATTTATAATTAAACTAATTAATGAAAAAGGTAGTATTTCTAAAGCAACTGAAAGATATTTTTTTTCTATGAAATAAGGTAAAATTAGTACTCCTAGAAATAGTATAAGTATTGATATAACGGTGTAAGTAATAACAATAAAAATTGTTGACGTAAAAATTAATTTTTTTAAATGATCAAAATCTTTTCTTGTAAAATAAGTCGAAACAAATTTTACAATACTGGTACTGATTCCAAAATTCGCTAATAAAGCTAACGAAGTAGAAGCTATAATTAAGGACCAAACTCCCAATAACTCAATACCAATGGTATCTAATAAATACCTGTACAAAACAAAATACAAAATTCCTACAACAAGAACTTGTCCTATTGCCGCAATGGAATTCAGTAATAATTTTGAATTTTGCAAAGGTGATTTATTTAAAATTTAAAATAATACTTTCAATTTTTTCGACTCTATTTTCCCAATTATGGACGTTTTTAACGGTATGATAATTTTTTTCTATTAACGGAATATAATCTTCAAAATTACTTAAAAGCTGTTCAATTTGAGCAATCGGATTTTCTTCATCTATCTCAATAATAGGATTGTAATCAAATAAAAACTTCATGTCATCTGGCATTTTACCCAAAATTAAACATCTTGAAGCCATAGATTGTAAATATCTGTTGGTAATTGTAGAAATAGAACCCGTAACATGAGGATGAGTAATATTTGAAGGTACACAAATAGAAATTTTAGAATTAGCTAACCCAAAAAGGAAATCTTCGCGCGAATTAAAAATAATTTCGCCAGCCTTTTTTTCATATTTGTAAACTAATTTATTTTCTATCGGTTTTATTTTTTTATGATACTCATTCCATTTTCGCCCTAGTTGTAAAACATCAATGGTTCTTTCATTATATGGAATAAATTTATATAGTGAACAATCTACCGCTTCTGGTAGCCATTCTGAATGAAAATTTGGAATATTTAAGGAATTAAAATATTCAGCAGATTGTTTACTGGCTGTTAAAAGTAAATTGATATTATATTGCTTAACAGTCTTTTCAATATCTGAAAATAAAGGTTCCCAAGCATCATACATCCAAAGCGTTTTTAATTTTGCTTTATAATGAAAGTAAGGAAAAAATTTTTCTTTTTGATACCCAAAAACAACGTAATTATCCTCTTTTTTAAATGGAAATAAAATTGGAGGAAAAAATTTTAAATATTGTCGAATAATAAAAGCCATGAAACGCCCTACACCAACTTTAATTTTCCAATTAGATTTGTTAAGAATTTTGCTTTCAAATTCATTATACAAATCCATTGAAACATGATTGTGAAAATTAGTTTTCACTAAAGTAAATTGTTTCATGAAAAAACTTTTAAAACTTTAAAACCTCAAATAAATGATGAATTTCTTCCGTTAAATCTACTTGA
>CAMLRV010000221.1 GCA_946482495.1 uncultured Flavobacteriia bacterium | reverse complement strand
GCCAATTGCGATTCAGATTGAAGCATACGACGCTCCTCAACCACAAAAAAAACATAATTAAATCTACACAAAATATTGACTAATATCATGAAAAAAATAATTTCCATATTTGTTGTGCTTCTTTTAGTAGTTTTTGCTTGTAAAAAATCTGAAAATACTACTGAAGATGAATCTTATGTAAAAGGTAAAGCTGAAATTTATGTAGATGAATCATTATTACCTATTGTTGAAGAACAAGAAATGGTTTTCGAAAGTAAGTATCCCAAAGCAAATATTAAATTATTGCCAAAATCAGATTCTGATATTGTGAATCTATTGCTAAATAGAAAAATTGATATCGCCGTACTTTCTCATGAGTTAAGTCCTGAACAAGAAAAAACATTAAGCAGTAGAGATATTATTGGTAAAAACACGCCTTTTTGTTCAGATGCTATTGCACTTATTGTAAATGTGGCTAATTCGAAATCTACTATTACAACTTCTGAAGTTTTCGAAATTTTAAAAGGAAAAGAAACAACGTATCAATTGGTCTTTGATAACGAAAATTCAAGTACTTTAAGTTACTTAATGGAAAAAGCCGGAGTAAAATCTTTACCAAAAAGCGTAACTGCACTTAAAAATAACTTAGAAGTTGTTAAATTTGTATCCGAAAATAATAATACAATAGGTTTTGTAGGTGTAAATTGGTTGCTTAATCCATCTGATGAGTTAGGAATTACCATGAAAAAGGTTAAAGTTTTAGCAGTTGGTTCTACTGTTGAAAATGCCGTAAAGCCTTCACAAACACACATTGAAACGAAAGCTTATCCTTTTGTGAGAAAAATTTATTTGTTAAATTATCAAGGAAGAGTTGGTTTAGGCATGGGATTTGCTTCCTTTGTTAAAAGCGAAGTTGGACAACGTATTATCCTGAAATCAGGATTAACACCAATTAAAATTCCAGCACGAGAAATTAGAATAGTAAAAAAACAATAAAAAAGAAATAAACAAGTAGAAATGAAAACAGTTATTTTATCAAGTTTTGCCACTATCTTTACTGCTGTTGCGGTAAATGCACAAGATATTGAGCAAGTTAAAAAAACAATCGATGCAGAAAAATTTTCTGATGCAAGAAAGTCATTAAAATCTATGGTCGCATCTTCACCAGATAAAGGTAAAAATTACTTTTATTTAGGTCAAGTTTATTTAGCGCTTGAAAAACAAGATTCAGCAAAAATTTATTTTGATAAAGGAAAAGCAGCTAAAGATGCAGGTCACTTAAATTTAATTGGTTTAGGTCAGTTAGATTTATTAGATGGAAACAAATCTGCAGCTGAAACTAACTTTGCTTCAGCTTTAGCAATTGCAAAAAAGAAAAATACTGAGGAGCAAATTTTTATTTCTCAAGCGTATTTGAAAGCCGCTAATCCAGATGCTTCAAAAGCATTAGCTGCAGCAAAAGCTGCAGTAGCTAGTGATCCAAAATCAGCTTTAGCACAAGTGGCTTTAGGTGATGCTTTCGTAGCAAACAAAAATGTAAATGATGCTTTCGTGGCATACAGAACTGCAGCAGAATTAGATAAAACGTTGTTAAGAGCTCCAATGCAATTAGCGGTGATTACTAGAAATGCTCAAGCTTTCCCAGAAGCCTTAAAAGCATTTAATGATATTCTTGTAGCTAATCCAAATTATGGACCAGCTTACAGAGAAAAAGCAGAAACAAATTTAGCATGGGCTTACAATAAAAAATCTCTTTTTGATGAGAAAATCGCTGTAGCTTTAGAAGATTATAAAAAATACATGAGCTTAACGGATGTTTCTACGGATGCTAGAATGAAATATGCCGACTTCTTAATCTTATCTAAAAAATGGAAAGAATTAGAAACTGAAGCTTTAGCCATTCAAAAATCGGATAAAGTAAATCCAAAAGTATTCAAATATTTAGGATATGCTTATTCTGAAAATGGAAATCCAGCTGGTGCTATTAAATCATTTACAGATTATATGTCTAAAGTAGATGCTAAAAAAATTACTGGTAAAGATTACTTATACTTAGGAAAAGCAAAATTGGCTACGGCAATGGATGATAAAAGTGTAATTACAAATCAAGCTAAATTTAATGAAGCAATTACCGATTTAACAAAAGCAGCCGAATTAAACCCTAATTTATCAACTGAGTTTACAGAAATTGGAATTAAATTATACACCAATAAAGCATATTTAGAAGCTTCTAAATTATTCGAATTATCAGTTAAAAATGTAAATTCGAAAAGTTATAGCCGTGATAACTACTTGTTAGGAAATTCAATTTTGTTCTATACGGAAAGTAAAACTGCTGCTCAAAAAGCAACTTTAACTGCAGAATTTGCAAAAGCAAATCAAGCCTATGCAGAATCAATTAAAGCTTCTCCAAATGCACAAGATGTTTATTTCTACAAAGGACAATTAAACAGAGTTATTGGAACTAAAGAATCAAATGCGCAAGCCGTTTTAGATTATGAAGGTTACGTGAAAACTGTTGTAGCTAAAGGAGAAACTGAAACTTCAAAGGCAGCAGTAAAAGAAAATCTTTTCGAAGCATATTCTTACATTGGTGCAAATTATGCAACAACGGATAAAACAAAAGCAATCGAAAATTTCAAAAAAGCAGCTGAAATTAATCCAAATGATACTTTCGTTAAAGAATCTTTGCAAGCTTTAATGAAATAATATAAAACAATAAGTTGAAAACCGATAGCGAAAGTTATCGGTTTTTTTATGCCTATTTTTTTGAAGCATTTTCCAGCTTTCCATTTTAGTTGTTCTCATAAATAAGTAAAAACTAAATTTTGCCATAAAGCTTCCGTTGGTCTCTTTTTTTAAAAAATTTTTAACTCATTTCTTTCCAACAAGCTGTCATTTCAATCTGGGCTAGATACGAATAGTTAAATAAAACTTCTAACTTCTAACTTCAAACTTCCAACTTTGTACTATCTTTGCACTCAATAAATAAAATATGCTTAATAAAGAAACTCAGTTATTAGTTAACAAAGGTGAAATGCTTCCTCTTATGGAAGAGTTTTACACCATTCAAGGTGAAGGCTATCATACAGGAACAGCGGCTTACTTTATCCGTGTTGGAGGTTGTGATGTGGGATGCCATTGGTGTGACGTAAAAGAAAGTTGGAATGCCGATTTGCATCCGCCAACTACTATTGAAACCATTGTAGCTAATGCTAAAAAATACGCAAAAACAATTGTAATTACTGGTGGTGAACCGTTAACTTGGGACATGAATCCAATTACTTTTCAATTAAAAGAAGCTGGATTGAATGTTCATATTGAAACTTCTGGTGCATACGACGTGACAGGAACATGGGATTGGTTTTGTTTATCTCCAAAGAAAAATAAATTGCCTGTTACTTCTGCCTACGAAATTGCCAATGAATTAAAAGTAATTATTCATAACAAACACGATTTTATTTTTGCTGAAGAACAAGCTGCGAAAGTAAACCCAAATGCTATTTTGTTCCTACAACCCGAATGGAGTAAAAAAGAAGAAATGACTCCGCAAATTGTAGATTACGTTATGAACAATCCAAAATGGAGAGTTTCATTGCAAACACATAAATATTTAAATATTCCTTAAATAAAAAAACGAGATAAAAATTATCTCGTTTTTTTATTATGTTCTTTAAAACTTTAATTAACTTTTAAAGTATTCCAAGCTAAATCAATTAGCTTCTGACCTTCAGAATTTTTTTCATTATCCATTCTCATTGACATAATTAAAACGCCTTCGTC
>CAMLRV010000220.1 GCA_946482495.1 uncultured Flavobacteriia bacterium | reverse complement strand
TAATAATTTACTAACAAATATTAATTTTTTATATCCAGAATTAATTAATCGATTACGTTGTAATAACAATAATTTTACCTATTTAGATTTAAGTAATTTAACAAAAAACCATATTGGGCAAGTTGATGTCTCAGACAATCCAAACTTAATGTATTTAAATATTAAAAACGGAAAAAATAATATATGGGGAGACACTAACAACCCATATAATTATTCTGATGGTCTTTTTTTAAATAATTGTCCAAATTTACAATTTATATGTATAGATGATTTACCAAATGAAATTCAATATGTTCAAACAAGAATCAATCAATATGGCTACAACAATTGTCAAGTAAATTCATATTGTTCATTTACACCAGGTGGTCAATATTATACTATTCAAGGACAACAAAAATTTGATAATGAAAATGATGGTTGTGATGTAAATGATATTTCTTTTCCAAATTTTAAATACACTATTACAAACGGCACAACATCTGGCACAATTGTTTCAAACAATTCTGGAAATTATTCAATTCCTGTACAAGCTGGAACATATACTGTAACACCTATTTTAGAGAATCCAGGTTACTTTAGCGTTTCTCCAACAAATGTTGTGGTTGAATTTCCAGCACAAACTAGTCCGTTTACTCAAGATTTTTGCATTACTGCAAACGGAGTAAAACACGATGTAGAAATTTCAATAATTCCAACTAATGTTGCCCGACCAGGTTTTGATGCTTATTACAAAGTTGTTTACAAAAACAAAGGAAATCAAGTGGAAAGCGGAACTATCAATTTGCAATTTAATGATGCTGTTTTAGATGTTATTTCTTCTAATCCAACATTTTCAACTCAAACATTAAATAATTTGAATTGGACTTATAGCAACTTACAACCTTTTGAAACTAGAACCATAAATGTAGTGCTTAATGTGAATTCTCCAATAGAAACTCCAGCTGTAAATTCAGATGACATTTTGAATTACATAGTAACAAATTCAATTACAAATACTGATGAAACTCCAGCAGACAATACATTTGAATTCAACCAAACTGTTGTGAATTCTATGGATCCAAATGACAAAACATGTTTAGAAGGAAATACTATTTCTCCTGATAAAGTTGGCGAATATGTACATTATATGATTCGTTTTGAAAACACAGGAACTTTCCCTGCTGAAAATATTGTTGTAAGAGATATAATCAATACATCTAGATTTGATATTTCAAGTTTAATTCCGTTGAATGCTAGCCATAATTACTTTACAAGAGTTTCTGGAAATAAAGTTGAGTTCATTTTTGAAAACATAAATTTACCATTTGATGATGCAAATAATGATGGCTATGTGGCTTTCAAAATTAAAACGTTACCAAGTTTAGCAATTGGAGATACATTTAGTAATTCGGCAAATATTTATTTCGATTATAATTTCCCAATCGTAACAAATACAGCAACGACAACAATTGCGGCATTAAATAATCCAAGTGTGGAGTTTGCAAATCATTTCAGTATTTATCCGATTCCAACAACAAACGAATTAAATATTAACTTAAAACAAACAATTAAAATTAACTCTATACAAATTTACAATGCAATTGGCCAATTAGTCACTGTACAAACAGGTAATGCTCTAAAAATAGATGTTTCACAATTAGAAAAAGGCAATTACTTCATCAAAATAAATACAAATGAAGGTTTTAGTACCAGCCAGTTTATAAAAGAGTAATTTTAAAATCCCGAGCAATCGGGATTTTTTATTTAGAAACTATAAATAATTCTTAATACTTATTCATTTATATACATTTTACTTAAATTTGACAAAAAATTGAAAGTCTTGAAAAAACATATATTTGCTTTAGTATTCTTATTCTCCTTGCTTTTTGGAAATGCACAAACTCCAAAACAACCTATAGCTCCATCAAATCCGAACGCCATTCAGATTTTGAATTCGGATTTTATTGATAAAAACCAAAACGAAATTCCAGGTGCAATTGTATTCACAGGTAACGTAAAAGTGATGCATAATGGAGTGATGATATATTGTAACAAAGCCTATCATTACACAGACGAAGATTACATAAAAGCTTTCGGAGATGTAAGATTAAATCAAGGTGATACTATTGTTATGAATAGTCGTTATGCAGAATATAATGGAAAAACACAATTTGCTTTTGCTACTGGAAATGTGAATTTACGCTCACCCGATTCAAATTTAACAACAGATACAATTTATTTCGACAGAAGTATCCAACAAGCTTATTATAAAAGCTGGGGAACAATTGTAAATAAAGAAAATACTTTAAAAAGTAAATCGGGAAGATACGATTTAAATACCAAAAAATATTCTTTCAAAACGGCAGTTACAGTTGTAAATCCTGAAGTAACTATCAAAACAAATAATTTAGATTTTTACGATAATTCTGGACATGCCTATGTGTACGGACCTAGTACAATTACAAGTAAAGAAAATGTCATCAATACTACAAAAGGATTTTACGACACCAAAAATGATGTTGGTAAACTTTTAGACAAATCCAATATTGTGTACAATAATCGGAAAGTAGAAGGTGATATTATCAATTACGACCGAAAGAAAAACTTTGCGAAAGCTACCAATAATGTAAAAATTACGGATACCATCAATAACATGATTGCAACCGGACATTATGCAGAAGTGTACAGAAATATTGGCGGAACCAAAAAAGATTCGATGTTTATTACCAAAAAAGCTTTAATTAAAACTTTGGTTGAAAAAGACACGATGTATTTACATGGAAAAAAAATATTAGTGACTGGTCCGCAAGAAGATAGGACTATTAGAGCGTTTAATAATGTGCGTTTCTTTAAGACAGATATGAGTGGAAAATGTGATTCTATTCATTCAAACAATAAAACACAGTTAACAAAACTAATTGGAAGACCAGTACTTTGGAACAACGACAACCAAATGACAGGTGACGAAATTCATTTAGTAGGAAATAATAAAACGGAAAAACTAGATTCTTTAAAAATCCTCAATAATGCATTTTTAATCCAAAAAGATACTATAGGAGAAGACAACTACAACCAAGTTAAAGGACAATTTTTGTACGGAAAATTTAGAGATAATAAATTATATGAAGTCGATTTAGTCAAAAATACCGAAAAAATCTATTTCATGTATAACGATTTAAATGAATTGGTTGGAATCGACAAAGGTGTTTCAAGTAGCATCAACATGCAATTGGAAGACAATAAAATCATCGAACTAACTTCTTTCAAAAAAATAGAAAGTGATACGTATCCTGATAAAGATTTCCCTAAAAATGCAAGGAAGCTTAGAGGTTTTATTTGGAGAATAGATGAAAAAATAAATTCCCTAGATAATATCTTTCCAGAGGAAGAAAAAGCTATAGATGAGAAAATAAAATCAGAAACGGCTCAAAAAGACAAAGAAGAAAAAAAACCTATGGATGTGTTGAAAGAAACTACAGATTATGGGAAGGCTGATAAGAAAAAAGAGCCAAGTGAAAAGGCAAAAGTGAAAAGTAAAAAATAACTAAATTTACTTTCAAGTAATTTATATTAATGAAACAAACAACAAAAATTAAGTTTTATATATTGATATGGTTAGTATTATTAACAATTCTCACATATATTTATATTGATATAACGAAACTTAGTTCACAAGAAAAAGTACTCATAATTTCAGCTTATTTTTTTATTGCATTTCTTAACATAAAAAAATCAATAAATATTAGATTTGACTTTGATCTACAAAAGGACAAATTAACAATATGCAAATTATTCACAAAT
>CAMLRV010000219.1 GCA_946482495.1 uncultured Flavobacteriia bacterium | reverse complement strand
CGACCAGATAAAGGTTTGTTGATTGAAAATAATATTTGGCGAGAATTGGAAAACTTTTCTTCAGGTTCCGTATGTTTGGTTTTAGCTTCTGAAGAGTTTTCTGAAGAAGATTATATCAGAAGTTATAAGGAATATTTGAGCTTTGTGAAGTAAACAAGTTCAGTATGACAATATCAATAAGTACTCGGTTTTATTCCCATTTCCAACATAAATAACTTCACTTTATCTATAGTTTTCAAAATAAAAGCGGGTAAACGTAAAAGTAAATTTTGCTTCCAATTTAAATTTTTAGAATCAATAGGAGCAATCATTTTTTTCCAACGAATGTCCTCGTTTTTCTTTAAGCGTTTTCCTAAAACATAGCGTTCGAAATCTAAGTATTTTTTTAAATCAGGATTCGTTTTTGTCCATTCTTCGTATAAATCATAATCTGGAATGGTTTTATTTACAATCGAACTTCGAGTAAGTTGATTATCAGTTTGCATAAAATAACTCATTTGAACTGAATTATCAAAAGCAAATTTAAAATTATAATTAGCTCTAATATTAAAATCTAAATCTTGAGATAATTGTATGTTTTCGTTGTAAAACCCAGCATTTTCAAACACTTCTTTATGAAAGCACACCGAACCATGATTGTAAATTCCTTGTTTTAAATTAATCTTGAAGAAATTAAGATAACCTGTAAAATCTACAGGTAAACTTTGTGAACCATTATGTGGCATTTTTGTGGTTTTTTCCCAAATTTCCTCGTAATTAGTTCCGAAAATTCGTGCTTCAGAATAATTTTGAATTAAATGATGTATTTTTTCTAAAAAAAGAGGTTTCCATAAATCGTCAGCATCTAAAAAAGTAATATAATTTGATGTTGCGTTTTTAATTCCAGTATTACGTGTTGCTGCTAATCCGCTATTTTTTTCATGATGTAGTATTCGGACTTTCGGTCCTAAATAATCAGATGCAATTTTTACGCTTTGGTCAGTAGAACAATCGTTAACAATTACTAATTCAAAATCAGTAAAAGTCTGATTCAGAATACTTTTTATAGCATTCTCAACATACTTTTCTTTGTTGTATAGCGGAATTATTACTGTAAAAAAAGCCATTTTAATCTTTTAAAATATAATGGAATAATTCTTTCCAATTGTGTAAATCGTTACTTGTATCGTAAACTGCAGTATTTCCTTGAAAATTATGCTTATTGGTTACAATTTCAGTGATTATTTTAGCTAAATTTTCTGGATTTTCTAAATCAAAAAACGATACCTTTTCATAATTTCCACAAGCTTCTTTGGCATAAGGTAAATTCGCTAAAAGTAAACCTTTATGATGCGCTTTAGCTTCAGAAATGGGTAATCCCCAAGTTTCTATTTTTGATGGAAAAACTAAATAATCTATTGAATTATAATATCTTAACATCGCTGGACGATTCAATAATTTTAAACGATTTACGTCAACTGTATCGTACTTTTCGTTTAAATAGTTTACGTATTTGCAGTCGTTGTTTTTTAATCCAGTAATATGAAATTCGCATTGATTTGCAATTGATTCTGGAAGTAATTTTATGGCTTCGAAAATATATTCTATATTTTTGAAACTTTTCGGAAATGTAGGATAGAAGAAATGAATTTTACTTTCTTCTAAATCAATTCTTTCAGTTGATAAATCTTCTACAAATTGTGGAATAGCGACTTTTACGTTGTTAATTTCAAAACGTTCTTTAAAAACTTTTTTAATCCAATGTTGTTGCACAAAAACTGTATGATTCTTTTTTATATTTAAACGGAATAAGTTGTCATATAATAAAGAGAAAATTCCAATTTTGTAATTGAATTTCCAATCCTTCCACGAGGGTTTAAATAGAGTAGTGGGATGATGGCAATACACAAATCGTTTTTTTGCAATTACTCTTGGCGTGGTGTCGTGTAGGGAAAACCAAACATCTGGTTTTAGTTTTTTTGATATTTTTTTGAAATAGAAATATTCATAATAAAATCGGTATAACCAAGATTTTTTAGAATGTGGCAATTCGATAATTTGAATATTTTTAAAATTAAATTTTGAAGCATCATGAACAAATGCAATCACTTGAATTTCATTATTCTTATTGAATTCAGAAAGTTCTTGCAAAACATTGTGAAGTATGGTAAAAATTCCACCTTCAACCATATTTATTCCTGAAATTACAATTTTCTTCTTGTTCAATTTATCTTATTTTATACAAAAGTACGAGTTTTATTTAATAAATTTAACGTCGTATTTTTAAGGTTAAAACACTGTTAATTAATTAGTTAGTGTAATTTATCGAGTATTTTAATATCACATCGAATTTATTTGTGTAGATGTGTTTGTGAGTGTAAATTTACACTATAATTATAATTCGTTTATAAGAACACTTTAGATTTTTGTTTATCATAAGTTCATATCAAACACAATACCACAAATTAATAGTAGAAGATGGTTTTTGACAGCACTAGAATGGCTGGAAGATGATAATTAAAAATCTAAAATTAAACTCGAAACAATTTAACATTGTTTCGAGTTTTTTATTTCTCCATAAGCATTTTTCCTGCAATAAGTAATAAAACCACTGCAAATACTTTTTTCAATACTTTTTGATCTAAACTTAATGCGAATTTGCTTCCAGCAATACTTCCAACTACAAAAAACAAGGCGATTATAGCTGCGTATTTTAAATTAATTTGTCCTTCTTTATAATAATTGAAAACCGCTATGGCTGTTACAGGAACAGCTAAAACGGCTAAACTTGTTCCTTGAGCTTCATGCTGTTTGAAACCAAAAAACATCACCAATAATGGCACCATAATTATTCCGCCACCCACACCAACTAATCCGCTCAAAATTCCTGCTAAAATTCCGATTAGAATTAAAGATAATATTGTTTGTATGGTCATTTTGTTTTTCATTTATTTATTATATCCTTCCGTTGGAATTTCAATTTCGTATACTTTTTTTGAAGGATTATCTAATTTTTTATCACGTAACCATTGGTTATGTGTTTTTAAAATTTTATAGTTAATTCCTTGACTCATTGCAAATTTAGATAAATTTGTAATAGTAGAATCCACTGTTATTCTTTTCGTGTTGATTTTAGGATATAATTCTTCTTTTGGAATTAAGTAACCATATTTTTCAGGATTCTTCATAATTTCTTTTAATGCTAAAATTCTGAATACGTAACGTGCTGTTTCATCAGTTAACCATAAATCGTAATAATCTGAAGTTTGTTGGAAACTAATATGATTTTGCAAGCCTGTCATTCCACCATTATAAGAGGCTGCTGCAACAGTCCAAGTTCCAAATTTGTTTTTAGCTTTTAATAAATATTCGCAAGCCGCTTGTGTCGATTTTTCAATATGATATCTTTCATCCACTTGGTCAGTTACTTCTAATTTGCTTTCTTTTGCAGTAGCTGGCATAAATTGCCAAACACCTTTTGCGCCAGATGGGGAAACTGCATTTACTAATCCACTTTCAATAACAGCCAAAAATTTAAAATCATCTGGAATTCCATTTTTTGCTAAAATAGGTTCGATAATTGGAAAGACTTTATTCGCTCTTTTTAACAAAATTGCTGTAGTAGCATTCATATTGATGTTTACTAGCATTTCTCTATCTAAACGTTCTTTTACATCAGCTAATTGTGTAGGAACTTTTTCACCACAAAAATCCATATCTAAAGGATATTCCACGTGATTTTTCTTTGGAACATTAAGATATGATTTTGAGAATATAAATAAGCCGCAAATAGCAAATAAACT
>CAMLRV010000218.1 GCA_946482495.1 uncultured Flavobacteriia bacterium | reverse complement strand
TATTGATAAATTACACGCTGAAGGTAAAATGACAGCTCGTGAGCGTATCGATTATTTATTAGATGAAAAAGCTAAAAGTATTGAAATAGGTGGCTTTGTTGGAGATGGAATGTATGAAGAACATGGTGGTTGTCCATCTGGTGGTGTAGTTGTAAAAATGGGTTATATTAAAGGAAAACAGTGCATTGTTGTTGCTAACGATGCAACTGTAAAAGCTGGTGCTTGGTTTCCAATTACGGCTAAGAAAAATCTTAGAGCCCAAGAAATTGCCATGGAAAATCACTTGCCAATTATTTATTTGGTAGATTCTGCTGGTGTATATTTACCAATGCAAGATGAAATTTTCCCTGACAAAGAACACTTCGGTAGAATTTTCCGTAATAATGCTATTATGAGCAGTATGGGAATTACTCAAATCGCAGCAGTTATGGGAAGTTGTGTAGCTGGTGGTGCCTATTTGCCAATTATGAGCGACGAAGCTTTAATTGTAGATAAAACAGGAAGTATTTTCTTAGCTGGTAGTTATTTAGTAAAAGCTGCTATTGGTGAAACTATTGATAATGAAACTTTAGGTGGTGCAACAACTCACTGTGAAATTTCTGGTGTAACTGATTTCAAAGCAAAAGATGATGCTGCTGCTTTAGATAGAATTAAAAATATTGTATCTAAAATGGGAGATTTTGACAAAGCGGGTTACAATAGAGAAAAACCAGTAAAACCTGCCTTAGAACCGAAAGACATTTATGGAATTTTACCAAGAACAAGATCAGAACAATATGATATGAATGAAATTATCAAGCGTTTAGTTGATAATTCAGAATTTGATGAATACAAAGCTGGTTACGGACAAACAATAATTACTGGTTACGCTAGAATTGACGGTTGGGCAGTAGGAATTGTAGCGAATCAACGCTTAGTTTCAAAAACTAAAAAAGGTGAAGTGCAATTTGGAGGTGTAATTTATTCAGAAAGTGCGGATAAAGCCACTCGATTTATTGCAAATTGTAACCAAAAGAAAATTCCATTAGTGTTTTTACAAGATGTAACTGGATTTATGGTAGGAAGTAAATCAGAACACGGTGGAATCATTAAAGACGGTGCTAAAATGGTAAATGCCGTTTCTAATTCTGTTGTACCTAAATTTACAGTTGTTGTAGGAAATTCTTATGGTGCTGGAAATTATGCGATGTGTGGAAAAGCGTATGATCCAAGATTGATTTTTGCTTGGCCAAGTGCCGAATTAGCCGTAATGGGTGGTGCACAAGCTGCAAAAGTATTATTACAAATTGAAGCCGCTTCATTAAAATCAAAAGGAGAAGAATTAACTCCAGAAAAAGAAGCCGAATTATTTGATAAAATTAAAGCGAGATATGACAAACAGGTTTCTCCTTATTATGCTGCTTCTCACTTATGGACTGACGCTATTATTGACCCATTAGAGACTAGAACTTGGATTTCTATGGGAATTGAAGCAGCTAACCACGCTCCTATTGAGAAAAAATTTAATTTAGGTGTAATTCAAGTTTAGTTAGTATCTTAAAGCAATTATTTAATAAAATATTTTAAAAATGAAAAAGAACTTAATAACAATTTTATTAATCGTTTTTTCTGTTTTCACTTATTCCCAAAATCAAGTTAACACAAAAAATGAAAAAATTAAGAGTCTAATGACTCTAACTGGCTCAGGTAATTTAGGGGTTTCAATGATTGATACTATGATTGAATCATTTAAAAAAACAATGCCAGAAGTTCCTAATGAATTTTGGATTGAATTTAGAAAAGAAGTAAATGCTGAAGAAATAGTTAATCTGATGATTCCTATTTATGATAAATATTTTACTGAAAAGGAAGTAGATGAATTAATTGCATTTTACAACACACCTATTGGAAAAAAAATGATTTCAACTTTACCAACCATTATGAAAGAATCAATGGAAGTTGGTAAAATTTGGGGGCAAGAATTAGGAAAAAAAGTATATAATAGACTTAAAGATCAACACTTAATTGAAGAATGATTTAAACTAAATTAAATTTTACAATAAAACTCAAAATCTACTAATCACAAGTAGATTTTTTTTTACAAATAAAAAACGCAATAATAGTAAAATTCTTACGTTATTTGCAAAATAATATTAATTAAAACTATTCAAAAAAAAATGAAAAAATTATTTTTATTCGCCTTTATTCTATTAGGGTTCAATCAAATTCATGCGCAAAATTCAACTGAAAAACTACAAGATTGGTCATCCTATTCACAAGCAATCTCAATTGCTGACAAATCAGGTTATCAATTCCGTGCTTCTGTTGCTATAAGAATGGAAACAACAAGTAAAGCATCAAAAGCAGCCTTATGGGTTAGAGTAGATAAAAAAGATGGCAATAGAGGTTTTTTTAATAATAACCTTTATTCTATTAATGTTACCAATCAATGGAAAACTTATGTCACTGAAGGTGTTATTGATAATGATGCCGATGTGCTAAATATTGGTGCATTCGCAATGAATTCTGGAAATTATTATTTTGATGATTTTAAATTAGAAGTTAAAAAAGGAAAAGAAAAATGGCAAACCATAAATCTTAATAATTCTGGTTTTGAACAAAACATTACAAATGAAACAAACTGGAAAAGTGGAATTGGTAATACCAGACTTTTCACTGTTAAAAACTTTTCAGTTGACTATTCTAACAACAATCCATATAAAGGAAAAAGCTGTTTACTAATAACTGGTAAAAACATGATAGGAAGTAATGAAACTGGGAAATACATAGATGTAAACGGTGTAAGTTTATATTATGAAATTTACGGTGAAGGTGAACCTTTATTAATGATACATGGAAATGGAAACTCTATGAGCGGATTTATTGGTAATGTAGAAGAATTATCTAAGCATTATAAAGTGATTTTTGTAGATTGCAGAGGAAGAGGTGCTTCTACCTATAATAAAGGTGTAGAATTAACATTTGACTTACAAATTGAAGATTTAAAACAATTTTTAGACAAATTAAACATTCAAAAGACTCATATTGTTGGCTGGAGTGATGGTGGGATTTTAGCTTTACTTATGGCAATTCAACATCCTGATAGAGTTGACAAAATTGTATCAATGGCAGCTAATATTTTCCCTGAAGGTTGTGTAGATTTAGATGGGATGAAAGAAATTAGAGATAATTTAGTTAAAGAGAATGTTGATCACAAAAACGATTTAGCTATTGATTTATATAATTTAGATATCAATTATCCGAATTTAAAGTATGAAGATTTGAGTGTAATCAAATCAAAAACTTTAATTATGGCTGGAGATCATGACGAAATTAAAAACGAGCATACTTTAAAAATGTTTGAAGCTATTCCAGGTGCGCAATTGGCAATTGTACCAAATGCTAATCATTATTTACCAAGTAATAATCCAAAATTATTTAATGAAATCGTTTTAAGATTTTTAAAGTAATCCACATATTAAAAAACAAAAATCTACTAATCACTAGTAGATTTTTTTTTATATTATTTTTTTGCTATAATAATCAATTATAACATTTTTTTGATATAAAATTACTTTATAACATTTTTTTGATATATTTGTATTTCAAAAAAAGTGAATTATGGTAGCAATATTAACTGGTGACATTATCCGTTCCAAAAAAATAGCCGCTGAAATTTGGTTGCCTGTTTTAGAAAATTGTTTGTCTAAATTCGGAGAGAAACCAAAGTTTTGGGATATCTACAGAGGTGATAGTTTTCAATTAGAAACCAATCTTGAAAACGCACTAATTGCAACTTTGTCCATAATCGCTTCTATCAAACAAATTCCTAAAATTGATGTTCGTATTAGTATTGGAATAGGAGAAAAAG
>CAMLRV010000217.1 GCA_946482495.1 uncultured Flavobacteriia bacterium | reverse complement strand
CCAACACTTCCATAGATTATAATTTAAATGTAGGCAACTTCCCTACTCTTGATTTAAATCAATTTGAATCAGCAAGCAGTTTATCTGAAATTGAAGAAATTTTATCGCAACCTGCAAATGCTCAGTTTTTTCAAAAAACAAAAACATCTAAATCATTTAAGGTAAAACTACCAACTACTATTAATGTATACGCCGATTTTAAAATAACATCTCAATTTTATGCAACTGCCACAATTAATCAAAAAGCTACAAACGATTCAGAAAATGATGTAACCACCACACAAAACACCTATTCAATTATTCCACGATTTATATATCGTCAATTTGAAATATTTGCACCTCAAACTTCAAATGAAATATCAGGTTTTACAAGTGGTTTTGGTTTGAAAGCTTATGGATTTTATGTGGGTTCAAGTTCAATAATTACAGCAGCTCTAAATAATTCAAAACAAGCCGATATATATTTAGGATTTAGATTTGGTATTTAATTTTAAAGAACTAAATTTGAAGTAAACCTTTTTTTATATTAAGATGACAAATTTCGAAACCAAATTCAAACAAAACAATTCAACAGATATTGGAAAAATAATTGATATAAGTTTTTCTATTTTTAAAAAAACAGTATGGATTTCAGGTATTGGTGTCATTTTATTATGCCTTTTCATAATACCAATTACTTTTGCTGTAATTTTTAAGGCTTTAAATATTTCTTCTATTGACGAATTCATAAAGTTGAGCCCAACTTTAGCTGAAAATATGGACTACATGTTAATAAACGCCGCTGTCGCAATACCTTTAGCTGGATTTACAGCCATTTTTGCTGCTGGTTTTTATAAAATCAACCATTTGGCCTATCATGAAAAAGAATTTGGTTTAAATAATTTATTCGAGTATTTCAAAAGTCCACAGTTAATAAATTTATTTATGTGTGGTATATTAACTACTTTATATTCAAATATTTTAGGATTAGGATTAATCTATTTAAAATTGCAGTTTGTAGCTACTCTAATTCAGTTATTCATTACATTTTTATTCATTTTATCTGTTCCTTTAATTGCTTTTGAAAATCAAACTGTATTACAAGCGATGTCTAATAGTTCTAAAATTGCAATGAAACATCCATTTAGCATAATTGTTTGCTTCATCTTTGGAATCATTATTGCCATGCTTGGACTTTTTGCCTTTTGCATCGGAATCTTTTTCACAATTGGTTATTTTTATACTATAAATTACACACTATATAACGAAATAATTCCAATTGATGAAGAATCAGAATTAAACGATAAACCATAAACATTTACATTATGAAATCACCTTTAAAAACAAGTTTGTGTTAGCAAACTCCAATTAAAAATAGGTGACAACATATATGACCTCTAACAAATAAAATTTACATATATGAAATGGAAAGATTATAGAAAAAGTGACAACGTGGACGACAGACGCGGTATGAGCGGAACTGGAAAAACTGTTTTAGGAGGTGGATTAATCGGAATTATTGCCTTTTTATTAATCACTTTTGGTGGCGAACAAGGTCAGCAAATTGGAAATGTGATCAATCAAATGCAACCTACTCAGCAAGAAACTCAAGTTCAAGGCGCAACAGAACTAACTCCTGAACAAAAAGAAATTGGTGATTTTGCCAATGCTGTTTTTGCGATGACAGAAGACACTTGGACAAAAATATTTCAAGAAGAAAGATTAGGTGAATATGAAAAACCTCAAATGGTTTTATTTACTGGAAGTGTAGAAACTGCTTGTGGTGGTGCAACTTCAGCCTCAGGTCCATTTTATTGTCCTGCCGACAGAAAAGTATATATGGATTTAGACTTTTTTGAAGAATTAAAATCACGTTTTGGTGCGAAAGGTGGCGATTTTGCTATTGCTTATGTAATTGCTCATGAAGTGGGTCATCATGTACAAACTTTATTAGGAACATCAGCGCAAGTGCGTAAAAAACAAGAAAGTTTAAGCGAAGAAGATGCCAACAGATTATCCGTTTGTCAAGAATTACAAGCCGATTTTTATGCTGGTTTATGGGCAAAATACAACGAAAACCGAATTGAAGTGGGCGATTTAGATGAAGCCATTGATGCAGCCAATGCTGTTGGTGATGATGCCATTCAAACAAAAATGCAAGGTCACGTGCAACCAGAAAAATTCACACACGGAACTTCCGCACAACGTAAGAAATGGTTTAGTAGAGGTTTCCAAACGGGCGACTTCAAACAACACAATACGTTTGCTGAGGAATTATAAAATAAAAAATATGAAAACTATTTACCTTATTGCATTATTTATAATTTTCAGCAACACTACTTTTGCACAAAGTGAGAGAACATTAGAAGAAACAAAAGCTTATATTGTAAAAATGCTAAATGAATTTGCTCAGGAGCATAATTCTAAAAATAAAAAACTAACTGCAGAATTTGAAAATGATTTGCTAAAAATCAAGATAACTCGTAAAAGTTCAGGAACAACAATAACAACCACTTCTTTATATAATTTCACTCAGGTATATGAATTTAAAGGTCCAATAAGAGAACCTGGAGATAACGCACGTATTATTGTTTGGGTTGACCTTCTTAAAGATAAAAAGAACCAAATCTGGAAGAAAGAAAACTTTGATATTGATATTAAAAGTTATGATGTAGCCGAACAATTAATGAATGCGTTTATACATCTAAACAAACTTCTTTTAGATAAAAAACCAGCGGTAGAAAAATTTTGAGTTTTGAAAGTACCGATGGTGCGGATTTGTAACTAGAGCCTTGGAAAATCTTATCTTAGCAAGAAATAATCGTTCCACGCAGCCGCTACCACCAAGCTGCGGAACGTTAGCAGAAAATGCAGAAAACTTACTAAATAAACATCAATATAAGTATAAATGAAAATTACATCCCTACTTATTTTATCGTTTTTTTTGAATTTTAGTGAAGTAAAAAACAAAGACATATGTGAATTGAAATGTATAGATTTCAAAAACGGTAAGTTTGAATTAATTAATACAAAAGACAATAAAAAGTATATTATCGAAAGGAAAGACAGTACTCAATCTGAAGAAACTTTTGATTTAAAAACTGGAAAGATAATTAGAAAAAGATTTTTCAAAATAAAATGGATTAATGACTGTGAATTTAATTTAACAATAGATACTGTAAAAAATAAATATGATGATCTTGATATTTATATAAATTCTAAAGGAGGTATAAATAATCAAATTCTTAATATAGAAAATAATTGTGCAAATATTAGATCTTCAATAGATGATTTCAAAATAGATTGCAAAGTTTGCAAGATTGAATAAAACCAATTCTCCGCTGCGCAAAGCCTCCCGCCTTAGAGGAAATTCAAAAAGAAAACTCATTAATACATGAAATCATCAAATAAAATATTCTATCCATTACTTAAAGCTTTCTTTTTACTATTAAGTATCATATTTTATTCTTGTTTGAAACAAAATAATTTTAAAGTTGAAGCGAGTCAATCAGTACCAGAAACAATTGAAAATTTAAGTAAATTCAACGCTAACATAGTTAATAAAATTGACGATAATATTCGCAGTATTTTTCAAGATTCTAAAGGAAATTATTGGTTCGGAACAAATGATTTAGGAGTGTATCGTTATGATGGTGAAAAAATCATTCAATTCACAGAGAAAGATGGTTTGCCAAATAATCAAATTCAAACCATTCAAGAAGATAAATTAGGAAATATCTGGTTCGGGACAGGTTTATTTAGCGTGACTCGTTTCGATGGACAAAACTTCACCACATTCACAAATTCTATAAATAATAGTTCAGTTGCAGATTGGAAAACAGCTCCAAACGACTTATGGTTTTATGCCGGTGCTGGAGTCTATCGTGTTAATAATGAATTACTTTCCTATTTACTTTTAGATGGAA
>CAMLRV010000216.1 GCA_946482495.1 uncultured Flavobacteriia bacterium | reverse complement strand
GCCAAACAAGTTGGTTTTATATTTTGTTCATACATATATTGCAATACACCGGCATGAGCAATTCCTTTTGAACCGCCGCCAGACAAAACCAAACCATATTTTTTTGGATTACTTTCCATTTCCGTTATAAGATTATTAATACAAAAATAACGAATAAACCGTCAGATTATTTCATTGTAACTAATATTACACAAATGCTCGTTTATTCTTTTTAATTTTGTAGAAACAATTTTCAATATGTTATCTATCATAAAAACAGCTATTCAAAACAGTGTTTCGTATAGCGAATACAGAGCTAAAGTTACAAAATTAATTAGTGAAGGAAAATCGACAGGAAATGAACAAAGTGCCGATTTGTTACATTATTCTGAATTGAATGAAGTGCGTATGAATCGTTTAGAAAAAACATTGAAAATGGACGCCGAAATTCATGTTGCTTTACAAAAAATTTCAAACAAACAAACTTGGCTGGTCATTGCCGAAGGTTGGTGTGGTGATGCGGCTCAAATTTTACCAATTATAAAATTAATGGCCGATTCATCTGAAAATATTGAAATGAAAATTGTTTTCCGTGATGAAAACGAAAGTTTAATGCAACAATTTTTAACGAATGGCGCGCGTTCTATTCCGAAATTGATTGTTTTAGATGAAAATTTAAATGTAATAACACATTGGGGACCACGACCAGAAGGCGCGAAAAATCTAATTATCGATTATAAAACCAAACACGGAATTGTGGATGAACCAGCAAAAACAGCCTTACAAAAATGGTATTTTGATGATAAAGGAATTTCTACAATGAAGGAGATTGTTGCAGAGCTTCAATAAAAGCATCTGGAGAAACACCATTTTCAACTGAATAATCTCCAATTTTGGTTCTGCGAAGTGCCGTTAAATGTCCGCCAGAGTTTAAAGCTTGCCCAAAATCATAAGCGATAGAACGAATATACGTTCCTTTACTACACACAATTCTGAAATCAATTTCTGGTAAAGCAATTCGAGTAATTTCAAATTCTGAAACGGTTACTTTTCTAGTTTTAATTTCTACTTCAATTCCAGCACGAGCCGATTCATACAAGCGTTTCCCATCTTTTTTGATAGCTGAAAAAACAGGAGGTTTTTGATCGATTTCCCCAATAAATTGTTTTACAGTTTCTTGAATTAATTCATTGGTAATATGCACTGTTGGAAACGTTTCGTTGATTTCTGTTTCTAAATCGTAAGAAGGTGTTGTAGCTCCAACCGTAATGGTTCCAGTATATTCTTTAGCTTGACCTTGTAATTCTTCAATTCTTTTAGTGAATTTACCCGTACAAATAATCAGCAAACCCGAAGCTAATGGATCTAAAGTTCCGGCATGACCAATTTTAAATCTTTTAGGTAATTTTAATTGCTTTATCAAGCCAAATTTCAATCGATTTACCGCTTGAAACGAAGTCCATTTCAATGGTTTATCAATTAGTAAAATTTGCCCTTCTAAATAGTCTTCTGGAGTCATTATTTGATAAATTTAAAGTAAGCTAATAACAGAATTCCTGCAATAATTCTATACCAACCCCAAGGTTTAAATCCGTATTTTTTGATGATTCCGATGAAAAATTTAATCGCTATAACTGCCACTATAAAAGCCACTACATTTCCAATAATAAACATTCTCGTGTTGTCTTCCGATTTTAGAATTAATTCAAAACCTTTTAAACCACTTTTATCATACGTTTTTAAAAACACCGAATAACAGGTTACTGCTAACATAGTTGGCACCGCTAAAAAGAAGGAAAATTCTGCAGCCGCTTGACGAGACAAACCTTGTTGCATTCCTCCAATTATACTTGCTGCGCTTCGGCTTGTTCCTGGCATCATGGCTAAACATTGCCAAAAACCAATCGATACGGCTTTTTTAATGGTTATATCTTCTTCAGTATGGATGGTTGGATTTTTGAAAAATCTATCGATAAATAACAACACAATTCCACCCACAATTAATACAATGGCAATAGGTGTAGGATGTTCTAAAACGGCTTCAATTTTATCATCGAATAGTTTTCCTAAGATTAAAGCGGGAACAACCGCACAAGCTAATTTGATAAAGAATTGCCATTTCGAGAAATCGAAAAACTTTTTCCAATACAAAACGACAACCGCTAAAATGGCTCCGAATTGTATGGAAACTTGAAATAATTTTACAAATTCTTCTTTTTCAATTCCGAAATAAGAACTGGTAAAAATCATGTGACCCGTTGAAGAAACCGGCAAATATTCGGTTAAACCTTCAACGATGGCAATAATGATAGCTTGAAGTAAATCCATTTGTCTTGTAATTAGCAAAAGAGCCAAGTAAAAAGAGCCAAGTAAAAAGTCTTTAATACAATTTACTTTTTACTAATTACTATTTACTTTTTTTAAGGATAGAATAAATTGTAATTCCGAAACCAATTAAAACCACAGTTGGTGCTAATCTGATTCTTCTGAAACTATAAACGTCTTCATTAAAAACATTAGGATTTTCGTTGGCACCGCCGCTCATTAAAATGAAACCTAAAGCAATTACCACCAATCCGATAATTAAGATTTTATAATTTGCTGCTCCGAATAAAAATTCAGATTTGTTTGTATCTTCTTTCATATCTTTTCTGACTTGAATCTTTTTACTTTTTACTTGGCTCTTTTAATATAAATCATCTGTTCTTAAGTTTAAGAAACGTGTAGTTGCAAAATATGTGCTTAACCAAGTGATGATAATTCCAATTAACAATACTCCTAAAGCTACAATTCCTAAAGAAACGTAATCTTTTGCAATTCCTAACGTTGGGAATAAACCATCCACATAAAATGCTAAAAACACCAAACAAATAATAGCTAAAACTGCCCCAATAATCCCTAATAAAATACTGGTTTTAATAAATGGTTTTCTGATGAATGATTTCGTAGCTCCAACCATTTGCATCGTTTTGATTGTAAATCGGTGAGAATAAATTGACAAACGAATGGAACCATTAATTAACAACATCGCCACAAACGCTAAAATTGCACTAATCACTAATATCCACATACTAATTTTGGTTACGTTTTCGTTTACTAATTCTACTAATTCTTTATCATAAATAACATCTGAAACGTTTGGATTTCTTTTGATATTATTCTCAATTTTTGTGATTTCAGCTTTATTTACAAACTGGCTTTTTAAATGAATATCGAAAGAATTTAATAACGGATTAAATCCTAAAAACTCCATAAAATCTTTACCTACAATATCTGGATTGTTTTTAGCTGCTTCCTCTTTAGTAACAAAATCGTATGATTTGATATAGTTTGCGTTTTTCAATTCCGTATCAAAAGCATTTAAAATCGAATCATTCGCTTCATCTTTAAAATATACCGACATTGGAATATTTTCCTTAAAATCATTAGAAATTTTTTCAGAATTAATTACAAATAAGCCTAACGCGCCCAATAAAAACAGCACTAAAAAAATACTAAAAACCACCGAAAAATAAGAAGAAATTAATCTTCTGCGTTGATATTGCTCAAACGATTGTGCCATATAGAATAGAAATTTGCTGTAAAAATAGTAAAGAAATTTTGTTTACACAGAATATAACAACAAAGTTTTAACTTTAGTATATAAAAATGTAAATTTGCAACCGAATTTTTGTTTCAAGTTTCAAGTTTCAAGTTTTAGACAACTTATTAACCTGAAACCTGAAACCTGAAACTTTTTTGAATAAAATGAAATATTTCCACGAAAAAATCGAAGCCAAATGGCAACAATATTGGGCAGAAAATCAAACTTTTGCAGCAAGTAACAATTCTGATAAACCAAAATATTTTGTATTAGATATGTTTCCTTATCCTTCGGGAGCGGGCTTACACGTTGGGCATCCGCTAGGTTATATTGCTTCAGATATTG
>CAMLRV010000215.1 GCA_946482495.1 uncultured Flavobacteriia bacterium | reverse complement strand
TCGTTAGCATTTGCTGGCGAAAATCGGGTCCGCAATCAATTATCACAGAAAAATCTTCATCATGAATCCATACCGAAACACGCAATCTTTTGTCTTTTACATCTTCACTTAAACACACGAAATGATGACTCCCAATTACGGGAATTCCTTGAGATGTACCAGTTCCTAAAAAGTAAACTTTCAATAGTGTATTATTTTTTACAAAAATAACAATTTACTCTTGTTAAAACCTATATTTTGTTAACTTTGCAATATAATATAAATTCCCCAAAAAATACATTTGAAAAAATGACGACTGAAATAACACTAAGAGGAGACAAAGCAATTGAGCAAATTCCGTCAACTAAGGATAAAGCACTTCGTATAAATTTAAATGAAAACATCTATGGAACCTTCGCTGAAATTGGCGCTGGACAGGAAACTGTTAGACATTTTTTCAGGGCTGGAGCTTCTTCTGGAACAATTGCAAAAGCGATGTCTGCATATGATAAAGACTTTAGTGATGCCATTTATGGTGTTGAAGAAGATGGACGTTATGTTACAGAAAGTAGATTAAGAAAAATGTTAACTCACGAAACGCAATTAATTGAAGATCGTTTGAAGCGTGATAAACATCCAAATAAAATGTTTTTTAGTTATGCCAATACGGTAGCCACTATCGATTTCGCAAAGCAATTTAAAGGACATGGTTGGGTTGGAATTAAGTTCCAAGTAGAACCAGATGAAGCCTACAACGAAATTTTAATTCACATTCGTTTTAAAGAAAATGATGCGCGTTTGCAACAAGAAACATTAGGTATTTTAGGGGTAAACTTAATTTACGGTGCTTTTTATAAACATAATGATGCCAAGAAATTATTACGTTATTTATACGATCATTTAGAAAAAGATCAATTAGAAATTGATACTGTTAACTTCTCAGGACCTCGTTTTGCTGATGTAGACAACCGATTAATGAGTTTACAATTAGTAAAATATGGTTTTACAGATGCCGTAATGTTTAATCCAGATGGAAAAAACATTTTACCAGCAGCTGTTTTATACAAAAAGAACATTTTAGCATTACGTGGAAGTTTCCGTCCAGTAACTAAAGTAAATATGGACATGTATAAGCAATCTTATGAGATGTTTATACAAGAAAATAAAGTTTCTAAAGAAAATACATTTGTAGTCTTTGAAATTACACTTTCCAACCTAAAAGCGGAAGGTGAAATTGACGAAAGAGATTTCTTAGACAGAGCAGAATTGCTTTGTTCGTTAGGGCAAACCGTTATGATTTCTAACTTCCAAGAGTATTATAAAGTATTAGAATATTTCTCATCATTTACTAAATCGAGAACTGGTTTAGCCATGGGAGTAAGTAATTTAGTAGATATTTTTGATGAAAAATACTACCGTCATATGTCGGGTGGAATTTTAGAAGCTTTCGGAAAACTATTCTACAGAGATTTAAAAGTGTATTTATACCCAATGAAGGATCCAGAAACTGGTGAAATTATCACGTCAGAAAACTTGAAAGTACATCCAAGAATGAAAGAATTATACAAATTCTTTAAATACAACGGAAAAGTTACTGACATTACTACTTTTGACGAAAAGACACTGGAAATTTTCTCTAGAAAAATCTTAAAAATGATTGCTACAGACCAAGCAGGTTGGGAAGAAATGCTTCCTGATGGAATTGCTGAAATCATCAAAAAAGACAAATTATTTGGATATCATAAAGAAAAAGAATTAGCCAAGTAATAAAATTTTATTATTTTTATAAAAGTATAATCTTTTAAATAATAAAATTATGAGAATTTTCACAATTGTTTTAAGAGTATTGATTGGGTTATTTTTGCTATTTGCATCAATAACTTATTTCTTCCCTATGGGAGAACAACCACCAGCCCCAACAGGTGATATGGCTACAGTTTTCGCTGGACTTATGGCAACAAAATATTTGATGCCACTAGCTAAAGTTGTAGAATTATTATCTGGTCTTTCTTATGTTACTGGAAAATTTATGAAACTTTTTAACTTAGTTTTATTACCTGTTTCCTTAAACATTTTGTTGTTAAACATTTTTCCTTCACAGGATGCGTTGCCAATTGCAGCGGTGCTGTTTTTAGGAAATTTATTTTTCATCTACAATGATTGGAACAGTTACAAAGAACTTGTTAAACCATAATATATCAATAAAAAAATCCTGAGTTTCTCAGGATTTTTTTTATAACTTTTTCACCACATACGTTACAATTCCCCAAATGATGAAATTGTTTTCTTGAGTCACTTCAATAGGTTCAAACAATGCGTTTTCTGGCAACAACAACAAACTATTTTCTTGTACTTTTATTCTTTTTACGGTAAATTCTCCATCAATAAAACAGACTGCAATTTTACCATCTTGAGGTTCTATACTTTTATCAATCACTAAAATATCACCATCATCAATTCCAGCACCAATCATAGAATTTCCACTTGCTTTAGCATAAAAGGTTGCCGTAGCATTTTTCACTACAATTTGATCGATACTAATTCTAGATCCATCAAAGTCAGCGGCTGGAGAAGGAAAACCTGCTTTGATACCTTCTGAAATAAAAGGCATTTCCTGCTCAGCATCCGTATTTGGGACAAAAAACGATATTTTCTTTTTTGCTAACATTTTACTTGTAATAACTCTTTAAAATCGGTGGTATAGCATTTCGATAAAAAATTCTGTTTCATTTTCCAAGTTCGTTGCAAATCCTGACTTCCCAATCGAATCATTCTTTTACCTGTTTTCATCCTGATATCATCCATCACCTTCATTAACTTTTCGTGTTTCGGATTTTCTTCCACAAATAAATTAAATTGTTTTTGATTTTGCGGAATAATATTCGAAATAATAATTCCTCCTTTAGTATAGGTTTGTCCTGGTTCAAAAAGCTTTTCTGCGATTTTTACCGCGGTTGCACTTAATGTAATACTTGATTGTGTGGCAAAAGGTAAACTTTCATAAACCGTATAATTATAGCGTCCACCATGCACTGAAAATTTATCCTTTCTGAGATAAAGCACCATTCCGTAACAGCATGATTTTTGCTGACGCAATTTTTCAGCTGCTACAGATGCAAAAGTAGAAACACGCTCTTTTTATTCGTTTAAATTAGTAATAGGTTTTTCGAATGTTCTGGTTACTGCTATACTTTTTTTAGCTTCAGGTTGGTGTTCTAATTCTAAAACAGATTGCCCTAATAATTCGGCACGCAAACGTTTTCCTGCAACACCCATAGTTCGTATGATAAAATCTTTATTTTGTGGTTCTGTAAAATCGAAAGCTGTTTCCATCCCGAAAGTTTTCATTTTTTTGGCTAATTGATAACCAATTCCCCAAACATCTCCAATTTTTGTCCATTTCAAGGCTTTGATTCGTTTTTCATCCGTATCAATAACATACACTCCACCCGTTCTATCTTGGAATTTCTTAGCGATTCGATTGGCAATTTTACTTAACGCTTTCGTTTCACCAAAACCTACACAAACTGGCAATCCAATCCATTTTTGAACTCGTTGTTTCATTTCTAATCCACAAGCTTCAAAATTAGTTGTATTAGTATTTTTAAAATTAAGAAAGGCTTCATCTATGCTATAATTTTCGATATCTGGTGTGAAACCCGACAAAACCTCCATTACACGTTTACTTAAGTCGCCATACAAAGCATAATTGGAAGAAAAAACAGCAATTTGATGTTCAATAATTTCGTTTCTAATTTGAAACTCAGGAATACCCATAGCAATCCCGAGCGCTTTTGCTTCATCACTTCTAGAAATTACACAACCATCGTTATTAGATAAAACAACAACTGGTTTTTTAAGAAATTGAGGTTGAAAAACACGCTCGCAAGACACATAAAAATTATTACAATCGACCAATGCAAACATATCGTAAAGGTACGATTTTGACACT
>CAMLRV010000214.1 GCA_946482495.1 uncultured Flavobacteriia bacterium | reverse complement strand
TCATTTGATTGATTAACTTTTCAGGATTAATCACTTTTGTAGTGAATCCTAAAATTTTACCCAACAAACTTCCTTCATATATAGATTGTCCCACTCCAATTAAAAGCAAATCATAATTTCCTTGATTGGCAACTTCAACAATATCCGTTTCAATATCATTTGAAGCTTTATATAACGTGGTAATTTTTTGATTTAATTCTTTTGATTCCTGAATCACCGCTGCAAAGCTTTCTGTTTCAATTTCTTCCGTGTTATAATGATGTACTTCACTTACAGATGTTAAATGCATTGCTGTAATGATGGCATTATCGTTCATCTTTTTTGATAAACCATTAGCTAATCGTAAAAGTGATTTTCCTCTTTCTGGTACATCAAAAGAAACCAAAATTTTGTATTTCCCAATTTCATGAGCTTCAGGGATAATTTCTGTAGTTTTCGATTTGAATATCCAATTGATAAAGTCTAATGCTGGTCCGGTCATGAAAGTTGTGGCTAAAGCCATAATGACCATCATTGCAAATACTTCCGGAGTTAAAACACCTAAATCGTAACCAATATTTAATACTACTAATTCCATCAAACCTCTAGTATTCATCAAAGCTCCAATAGAAAGACTGTCTTTCCAGTTTTGTCCTACGAATTTAGCTGCTAATGTACTTCCTAAAAATTTTCCTCCAACAGCAACTAAAATGATTATTCCTGTTAATTTCCAAGCGTTTACATCGTTTAATAAACCAATTTGAGTTCTTAATCCTGTAAAAACGAAGAATAACGGAAGTAGTAAAACTAAGGCAACATCTTCTACTTTTTCAATGAAAATATTACGGAATTTGATGTTTTCTGGCATAATTGTTCCAGCCATAAATGCTCCGAATAAGGCATGAATTCCGATAACTTCTGTTGCGTAAGAAGAAATAATCAATGTTAAAAAGAAAATTGCAACGACACCTTTGGTTAAACTTTCTTTGGTGGCATAAATATCACCAATGCGTTTTAAGAATGGACGAACTAACTTAATCATTAAGAAAACATAGGTTACAGATAAAAGAATAGTGTAAAGCGCACTACCAACTGAACCTGCTTTTACAATAGCAATTACGGCTGCTAAAATACACCAAGCTGTAATGTCATCAGCTGCAGCACAAGTAATTACAATAGTTCCTAATTTTGTTTTATGAATGCCACGCTCTTGTACAATTCTGGCTAAAACCGGAAAGGCTGTAATACTCATCGCAATTCCCATAAATAAAGCAAATGAAAGAAATTGTACATTATCTGGAGCAAAAGATTGGTAGATGAAATACGCCAATCCCATTCCCATCGCAAACGGAATGATAATACTTGCGTGACTAATTACAATAGCATCGTGTGCTTTGTTGCGCAATACTTTTAAATCCACTTCCATTCCCACAATAAACATGAAAAGTACTAATCCAATTTGCGATAGAAATTGTAAATTTCCTAAAGATTGTTTTGGAAAAAGCGCTTCTGAAAATTCAGGAAAATACATTCCAACTAAAGATGGGCCTAATACAATACCAGCTATCATTTCTCCAATTACAGTGGGTTGGCCAATTTTGGTACACATCCATCCAAATAATTTTGCAACTAAAAGTATGGTCACAATTTGTGCTAATAAAAGTGCTAATGGGTGTTCAATATTATGAATTAAAGTAGTGATAAAATTGGACCATTGACTTCCATTAGATTCCGCAACAGTGATGTTTTTTCCTAACTCTAATTTTGCTCCAGACAACGATATGAAGTAAATTAAAGCTGAAAATCCACCTATAATAATCACATAAAAAAAGCTGTTTTTAAACTGTCTCATATCTTTTATTTTTTTCTATTTAATACATTTAATTTTAATCCGATTCCTATTCCAACTTGCCAGTTCCCATTATTTGTAGCGGTTTTTGCGTTGTAATACATCGGAATTTGAACGGCTAAAGATTTGTAATTATACGTTAAACCCACGCCTAAATTTGGAGTTACAAAAGCGCTTTTTGGTGTTTTGGTATCTTCTTTAAATCGAAGTGAAGGAAGCATTCCTAACATAAATTTCGAATTTCCTTTTGTTAAGTTAATATTCGGGCCTAAGAAATTTAAAAATGCACCATCATCTACATAACCTGCTACAATAATTCCGTCAAAAGCAGATACATTTACTTTCGATTCTTGTGCGAACAGATTTGTTTGTAAACTCAAAATTAAGATGGATAAATAACCAATTGTTTTTAACATTACTTCGAATTATTAAGAATTTCGAATCAAAAATAAAGGTTAAAAACGAATTAAGATTTCAAAATGAAGTAAATAACCGGCATCTTGTAATGAAAGGGAAAAATTTTGTAATGAAGTTATTCGTTGGTCTTTTTTAGGAAGTCATTTCGATACGATTCGCTTAAAGAAACCTTTAATGGTTTACCATCAGCACCTTTTAATGTGGTTGTAATTTCATCATAAGAAAAAACCTGAACAATTTTTAATGAAATTAATTCTTGCTTATTTACTCGGCAGAAATTACCACTTGGAAGTAAAGTTTGAAGTTTCTCAAAAGAAATATTTTTCAAAGTCAAAGTTGAGCCATCATTAAAAATAGCTATTTTATCTCTGCTATCAGAATCGGCAATTTTCACATAACATAATTGATCAAAATAAATGAGCGCTTTGCCTTTATTGGTATTCAATTGCACAAAATTGTTTTTACTTGTTTTCTCTGAAAGTTGATTGAAAGCTTTGGTAACGGCTTGTTGTAAACGTTCTTTTTTTATGGGTTTTCGCACATAATCAATCGCATCAATATCAAAAGCTTCTGCGGCATATTCGCTATACGCTGTGGTAAAAATAATAGCTTTGTTGGTAAGTAAATTTGCCACTTGCAAACCATTCATTTCAGGCATTTCGATGTCTAAAATACATAAATCGAAATCTAAATTTGGCACCTCACTTAAAAACGTAGTAGGATTATTAAATGCTTTTACGACTTCCAATTCTGGTAATTGTTCGCAAATCATTTTTAGGTAAGTTAATCCCGGAATCTCATCGTCTAAGAGAATACATTTCAGTTTATTTTTCAAGCAAGTTAATTTTTAAATGAGTGGTGTATACTTCGTCTTCAATAAATCGGTCGAGTTTAAAATTATTTTTATAGATAATTCGTAAACGTTGCTCTAAAGTATCTATTCCAATACCACTTTTTTCCTTTTTCATTGGTGTTTTTTTCGAAATTTTGTTCGAAACGAGTAAAGAAAAAGCGTTGTTTTTAAATTCAAATACAATTGAAATAAAAGCATCGGCACTTTGTAAATCGGCATGTTTAAATGCATTTTCAATTAAATCGATAGAGATTAAAGGTGCTAATATTTTTTGTTCGTATAAAGGTTCATTTTCGTTGATTTTTGATTTAATTTTCAATTCGAAAAGCGGACTGACCTTTATTTTATTGATTTCAATTAAGTTCAAAGCAAATTCGATTTCTTCTTTTGGAGAAACAAATTTATTTCTGCTATCGTAAAGAATATAATCCAACACATTAGAAAGTTTATCTAATGCAAAATACGTTTGATAGGCGTGCGATTGTATCGAATTTAGAATGTTTTTAAAAAGATGCGGATTCAGTTTCGATTCTAAAGTTTCTAATTGAAGCATGTTGATTTTTCCTTCTAATTGAAGAAATCTGGTTTCTGCAATTTCCTTTTTCTTTTCGGTTTTTCTTAAGCGTAGAATTAAATATACAATGAGTACAACTAGTAATATTCCAATTGCAAGGATAAGATATTGTATCGTGTTTGAATTCATTTTGATATATTAATTTGAAAACGAAGGTACAGAAATTTTGTAATTAATTACTAGTTTGAAGTTTTTCCCATTCTTCTTTAGTCAATTCAAATTTAACCTCTTTTCCATACATACCATTTCGTCTCCAACCCGAAAT
>CAMLRV010000213.1 GCA_946482495.1 uncultured Flavobacteriia bacterium | reverse complement strand
ATTACCAACAAAAAAGATTTGGGCCACAAGGTGACTTAATAATTCAAAAAGCCGCACTTGTAAAACCAATTCAAGATCAGGTTTTCAATATTGTTCAAGATATCGCGGTTCAGAGAAAATATGATTTTATCTTTGACAAATCATCAGATTTAACCATGCTTTTTACAGCTGAAAGATTTGATATTAGTGATTTCGTTTTAAAAGCTTTAGAAAGAGCAGGTAAAAAAGTAGAATTATCTAAAAAACAACAAAAAATTCAGGATGCGAAAGACTTAAGAGAGTTCGACACAACAGAAAATCCTGAAATTTTAGATAAAGAGAAAAAAGCGCAAGCTACTAAAGACGAAAGAGAAAAAAAGCTACAAGATCGTAAAGACGCACTTGCCGCTAAGAAAAAAGAAGCAGAAGAAAAAAGAGCTGAACTTTTAAAACAAAGAGCCGAAGCGCGTCAGAAATTACTTGACGAACAAAAAGCAAAAAGAGAAGCTTTATTAAATAAGAAAAAAGAAACTAATACAAATAGTAATAACCCAGAACCAAAAAAAGATTAAAATTAACCCAATTAAATTAAAATTAAAATGAAACAATTAAAGACCCTATTTATTGCAATAGTAATGTTTTTCGGAGCGCAAGTAGCAACTGCTCAAACTAAAGTTGGACATATTGACGTAAGTGCTTTAATGACTACAATGCCAGCAATGAAAGCTGCTGAAGCTCAATTAAATAAATTGAAAGATGGTTATGATGCAGAATACAAAAAACTAATTGCAGAATACCAAACTAAAAGAGCACAATACGAAAAAGAAGCTCCAACTGCTGGTGACGTTTTAAACGAAACTCGCTCTCAAGAAATGCAAGATTTCGGATCAAGAATTCAAAAATATCAAGATGATGCTTCTAAATCATTACAAGATAAATCAGTTGAATTACAAAAACCATTAATGGAAAAAGCGCAAGCTGCAATTCAAAAAGTAGCTCGTGCAAAAGGAATCCAATACGTTTTAGATTCTACTGTAGGAAGCGGAGTTTTATTAGCTGATGGAGTTGATTTATTAGCTGATGTTAAAAAAGAATTAGGTTTCTAATATCACAATAAAAAAATATATTAACTGCTCTATCTTATTTTTAGATTGAGCAGTTTTTTTTTACATTTGTTTTATGAGCAACAAAAAACCAATAGGACTTTTCGATTCAGGCGTTGGCGGAACATCTATCTGGAAAGAAGTACATGCGCTTTTACCAAATGAAAGCACCATTTATTTAGCCGACAGCAAAAACGCACCATATGGTCAAAAAACCAAAGACGAAATAATAGCATTAAGTAAAAAGAATACGGAGTTTTTACTGAACCAAAACTGCAAACTTATTATTGTAGCTTGTAATACCGCAACTACTAATGCCATAAAAGTTTTACGCGCCACTTACGATGTCCCATTTATTGGTATCGAACCAGCCATAAAACCAGCAGCCTTACATTCCAAAACTCAAAAAATTGGAATTTTAGCAACTCAAGGCACTTTAAATAGCGAACTTTTCCATCAAACAGTGGCTTTGTATTCTGATGTAAAAGTAGTAGAGCAAATTGGTTATGATTTAGTCACACTTATTGAAAACGGAGAAATGCATTCAAAAAAAATGACGCAACTTTTAGAAGAATATTTACATCCAATGGTGGAACAAGATATCGACTATTTGGTTTTAGGCTGTACGCATTATCCCTATTTGATTCCACAGATTAAGAAGATTATCCCAAATCATATTAAAATTATTGACTCTGGGGAAGCAGTGGCACGTCAAACCAAAAACATTTTAGAAATTAACAACTTGTTCAACACTTCCAATGAAGTAACTCAAACTTTTTATGCCAATAGTAATCCAAAAGTGATGCAGGAAGTTATCGGCAATCAATACCAAGTCATTTACAAAAATTTTTAGAAGCACAAAATCTGTTTTCATAAAACACCTCTTCGTGTCTTCCACTATATCTTTTATTTTGTTGCTTTCTTAAATAAAAACAACAAAATAAAAGGATGCCGTTATAACCACGGCTAAAATTCAAAATAAGCTGTTTTTAGACTTCTTTAAACCAACTTGAATACATAACGTAGTTATTCGAAATTCGATCAATCTCGCCCGCAAAATCACTGGTATCTAACGCTTTTACTTTCTTGGCTGGTATACCAGCATAAATAAAGCCACTTTCCACATGAGTATTTTGAGTTACCACACTTCCTGCGCCTATAATCGAATTACTTTCTACCACACATCCATCCATAATAATAGCGCCCATTCCTACTAAAACATTATCATGAATCGTACAACCATGCACAATCGCATTATGTCCGATAGAAACATTATTTCCTATAATAGTTGGATGTTTTAAATAGGTACAATGAATGACTGCACCATCTTGTATATTCACTTTATTTCCAATAGAAATAAAATTTACATCACCTCTAACAACCGCATTAAACCAAACACTACAATGTTCACCAAATGAAACATCTCCAACTATTGTTGCATTTTCCGCAATATAACAATCCGCTGGGATTGCTGGCTTTTTCCCTCTAACTTCTTTAAAAATCATACTCATAAATTTATATTAAAAAAAAATCCCGAACAAATTCGGGATTTAATATTTTAGTTTGAAACTGCAGGACAGTTACAATCAAATGCTTTTGGTTTACAGAATAAGTTCATACCAAGTGTTAATTGGTGGTATCCTGCATTATCGAATTTAACATCACCCATAATATGGTTGTATGAATATCCTAACATAAATTGTTTGAAATTCACTCCAACAAAAGGAGTAATCCATTGTAATTTCTGAGAATCAACTACACCGCCATTTAAATATTCAGCACCATCAAAACTTCTTCTATATGAAAGTCCACCCCAAAGTCTACCGAATTCCATTGCTTTATACACTTTCGCATTTAAGTCGATCGCTTTTTCACCAGTTTGTTCTGTAATTTGAAACATAAATGAAGGCTCAATAGACACATTTTCTTCATCTCCGAAGTTTGCCCCAGCACTCCATAAATATTTTCTTAAATTATCAGATTCTACTCCAGCTAAATATAATTCTCTTCTATTAGCAATAAAATTCTTCACAGTAAAGTGCGTAAAGAAATCCATATAATGATAAGAAGCTCCAAGATCTAAATTAAAATAAGAATCTTTTTGAGTAATTCCTCCATAAACTTGTGGATCAAAAACTGTAAAGGCTGTTTCATCTAATCTACTTTGTACAAATGCTGTACTTAAACCAAATGAAAGCATATTTAAATCTACTTTTGAACGAGAAAATAATAAATGGTGCGCATACGTTAATTTGGCACCTGTTTGAGAATGATAACCGTTTTTATCATTAAATGCAATAACTCCCATACCTGATTTTCCATCTTCATCTAAAGCCGTATTAAAACTCATCGTTTGTAACGACGGCGCATCTTGCTGTCCGAACCATTGCTGTCTTCCAGTAACTCTTAATTTAGCACAATTTGACGCACCCGCCATTGAAGGGTGAATTAAGTAGTAATTATCTGTTAAATAATCAGTATAAACTGCAATTCCTTCTTGTGAAAATGCTGATTGAAAAAAAATAATTAGGTTAAGTAGTAATAAATTTCTCAGTTTCATAGTATTCAAATATTATCTTTTTAACGAAAAATGTGCTTTAAATTGTTTTTGTTGTGTGTTTTCTGTATAGTCTACTGTAAACCAATAATCCGTAGAAGGTATGTCTTGCCCGTTATATTTACCGTCCCAGCCTTCTCCTAATGGATCAATTTGTTTAATTAGTTTCCCATAGCGGTCAAATATATAAATTTTTGCGTTATGTTCCGCTTCTAAACCAACAATTTTCCAATTATCGTTAAAACCATCGCCATTTGGCGTAAAATATTTAGGATAATCAATCACTTCTACAGTTTGAGTTAAGTGTGTACATCCTTCTGAATCTTCAACTGTTATTTCATGTGAACCAGCTT
>CAMLRV010000212.1 GCA_946482495.1 uncultured Flavobacteriia bacterium | reverse complement strand
GATAAAGCAAAAGTATCTCTCCAAGTTGAACTTGTTAATTTAGCAGCATCTGAAGAATCCACAAATCCTATTTCATTTAAACAACCAGTTGCGGAAGAATATCTTAACACTCCCAAATGATAAGCTAAAAATGTATTGTCTTCTACACATCTTCTATTATTCCAAGAACCATTAATTGACATATCTCCTTGTATTTTTTGAGCGAAAGCTACATCTGGAGGTGTATTCGTATCATCTTGTGTACAATAAAAGGTTTCTGTACCCGTTCCGCCGCCAGCATTACAATGAATACTTAATAACCTATCGGCATTCCAGTTATTCGCCATTTGTCCGCGTTGTGTAACCGAAATCCAACTATTTAAATTGGTAGTTCTTGTCATTTGAACCGTCCAATTACAACTTGCTTGAATTAAATTTCGAGTTCGCAAACCAACTTCTAAAGCCGTTTCAATTTCTGTTGCGGTTCTACCATCTGGATTATCAGAAGTTGTTGCACCATATCCATGTCCTGGATCAATTACTATAATTTGCGATTGTACGTTTACCGAAAACAAAACGATCATTACTAGTTTAAATATCTTTTTCATCTGAATTACATTTTTAAATTAGCAGTATAAATCGCACCTGTTTTATCATCAGTAAAAAGCACTTTATCTTTACTAATAAAACTGGGAAACATTTCTAATAACACTTCTGTATTTGTTATTCTTTTCCCTTGTGAAGCTTTAATATCAAATAAATATAATTCCGAATTACTTACATTATGGCCATCTTCACTCTCGTCAAGAAAACCTAATAAATGTTGGTTATCAGAAGACCAAGAAGTAGCTAAACCTGTTCCGATTTTCTGACCAAAACCATTTCCATCCACTTCATAAACATAAATATCTGCACCTTTATGCACTGCAACTTTTTTACCATCTGGCGATAATAAAGCATTATAATACTGACCTTCTTCAGAAGTAATTACCCAAGATCTTTTTGTAATTAAATCTTTGGCTTCAATTTTAAGAGTTGTCATGTTTGTATAAACTACAATCTGACTTGTTGCATTTTTTTCTTTTCCATGATACGATGACATCATGTTGATATCGATATCATTTCTTAAAACAGTATTCTTATCTTTTAAAGAATAGCTATACACTTTAGAATCTGAAAAATATTCTTTTGCTTCTTTCTGTTTGAAATACACTATTTCGTTATTGTTATCCCAAGAATAACCATAACCACTGCCATCTTTATCGGAAATTTGAGCGATTTCATTGTTGGTAAGATTTAAAATATAAGTTCCTTTGTAATGATGACTGGTTAATAAAACCAAGTTACCATTTGGAGAAACAATAGGATTGGTGTAGAATCCATCGACATCTACACGGTTCATGTTTTCGATCTTTTGAGAGAAAACAAAATGATTGCTTGCCAAAGCAAAAAGAATTACTAATTTTCTTTTCATGTTATTTTTTTTTTAAAATTAATCTTACAAATTTAACATAGTTTGCTAAAAATCAAAGTTTTGCAAGAACAATTTTATAAAAAAAAGCGCAATTGAAATACAATCGCGCTTTATGAAAAGTTTAAATTTATTATCTTCTAAATCTGTTACCAGTTATAATAGCTTTTAATTTTGCTTTTAAATCTTCACCAGAATCATAAACCATTTGTTCATTAGTTGGAAACGGAACCGCTCTTCTATCAAAAAATTGGTAATAATCTTGCTCACAAGCTCTTTTATCACCATTATAATTAGCATAAACATAATTAAAAACAAACTCACTTGATAATGGATATGCATCAATTAATTGCTTTGAATTTAAATCCATGTATTCTACTTTTGCAGTAGTTTGAACCGATTTAAACTGGGTGAATTCATAAATGCTAGCCGTAATAGTTCTCATATTATCTACCATTACTACATTTCCGTTTTCATCTTTCACTTGATGTCCATTCGCATCTAAAAGAGGTTTTGTGCCATCTTTAATTTGCTTTTCTTTTACGAATTGTTTTTCACGAACTTGCTCTGGAGAGATTTTGATTTCTCTAAAATTAACAATCATTGCAAAATCGTAATTAATTTCTTTTTGCTTTTTACTGTGATATACGGTCCATTTATCATTGATACCGTAAGTACTAAAATCTAACATATCATCTTGCAAACGAACAGGAATTACCATATTTGTTTCGTTTTTTGTTGAAACCAATACGAAATCAGTTCCTCTAAATTGCGCTTGATCCATTAAATCTTTAACGTCTTTGTAATTTGGATTTAATTTATCCAAATAAGCTAAATCATCATATGCTTCTCGAATTACTAATTTATTTCTTGAAGAAAGTAATTTCTTAGCGTTATCATATAAATAAACTGATAAGTCTGCTTTACTGGCAATAATATCGTCTGAATAATCATCAAATGGGAAAATGGCATTTCTATTTTCTTTGATCAATCTTAAAGGTAAAACACCTCTAATTCTGTCTTGACGATTGTGAAGCTGAGAATACAAATTGTAGATCTTCTCTAAATTTGCTGGATTTTTCTCTTTTATCAATAAAGACAAATCGTTTAAATCACGTGCTTTTGCTTTAGCAAATGCTTCTTCTAAAAGATATACATAATCTTGATTTCCTTTAGAGTTTTTATTCGTTCTTAATCCGTCTAAAGCCCTATTAATAGCGCCATCATAATCACCATTACTCAACATGCTTTGCGTCTGTTTAACACCGCAAGACACCAGAAATAAGACAATAAAAAATGCTGTAATTTTCTTCATAAATATATTTTTATTCAATTTTAGGCAAATAGTATGCCTAAATTAAAATTTCAAATCTAAAGCTGGTAATAATTTGCTTGAACATTCTCCAAAACCAATTCTTACTTGATCGTTTTGGCAATATCCTCTAATAATTACAGTATCATTATCATTAATAAATTTACGTTCAGAACCATCGTTCATAGGCAATGGATTTTTTCCACCCCAAGATAATTCTAACATAGAACCATAAGAATCTGGAGTTGGTCCAGAAATGGTTCCACTTCCCATCATATCACCAGAATTTACTCTACATCCATTAATGGTATGATGTGCTAATTGCTGACTCATTGTCCAGTACATGTATTTAAAGTTTGAATTCGAAACCACGGTTTCAACTGCATTTTCAGGTTGAATAGCCACTTGCAAATTAATATCGTAAGCGTGATTTCCTTTTTGTTGTAAGTATGGCAACGGAGTTGGATTTTGCTCTGGAGAAGCACATCTAAAAGGTTCTAAAGCATCTAAAGTAACGATCCAAGGAGAAATTGTTGAAGCAAAGTTTTTCGCTAAAAATGGTCCAAGTGGCACATATTCCCATTTTTGAATGTCACGAGCCGACCAATCATTGAATAATACCATTCCGAAAATAGCTTCTTCAGCATCATGAACAGAAACTGGCTCACCCATTAAATTAGCATCCGTAGTTATAAAAGCAGTTTCTAATTCGAAATCTACTAATTTTGATGGTCCAAAAACAGGTTGAGTTTCTCCATTTGGAATAGTTTGACCGTATGGTCTGTGAACTGGAATTCCACTTGGTACAATTGTAGAACTTCTACCATGATAACCTACTGGAATATGCAACCAGTTTGGCAATAAGGCATTTTCAGGATCACGGAACATCATTCCAACATTAGTAGCGTGTTCTTTACTTGAATAGAAATCGGTATAATCACCAATTTGAACAGGTAATAACATTTCCACATCTTCTATTTTGAAAATGATTACATCTTTATGTTTTGTGTTATCTCTTAATTCTGGGTTAGAATCTAAAAAAATATCAGATAATCTATTTCTAACTAAACGCCAAGTTTTCTTTCCGTCAGAAATGAAATCGTTAAGTGTATCTTGCATGAACATATCGTCTGTTAAATCGATACCTTCAAAATATCCTAATTGCTGTAAAGCACCCATGTCAATGGCGTAATCTCCAATTCTTGTTCCTATTGTAATAACATCTTCTTTAGTAATA